>CAZFZC010000077.1:0-5913 GCA_964523155.1 uncultured Methanosarcinales archaeon | reverse complement strand
CAGGGGCTTTGCAGTGCTCCTGTCAAGCTCGACAATCCGTTCTATCTCGTCACCGAAGAGCTCGATGCGCATGATGTTTTTCTGGTATCCCGGGATGAAGTCTATTGCCTCTCCCTTGCTGCGGAACCTGCCGGGCGCAAGCTCTGTCTCGTTCCTCTCAAAGAGCAGGCTGACAAGCTTCCTTATCACATCCTGCCTCTGCATGCGGGCCCCCTTCCTCAGCTCAAAGCCCATGAGCCTGAAATCCTCGGGGTTGCCAAGGCTGTAGATGCATGAGACACTCGCGACAATTATCGTGTCCTGCCTTGAGAGGAGCGAGGCTGTCGCTGCAAGCCGCATCTGCTCAAGCTTGGGGTTGATTTGGGCGTCCTTCTCAATGTACTGGTCCTTCTGCGGAAGGTAGGACTCGGGCTGGTAGTAGTCATAGTAGGACACAAAGTACTCAACCCTGTTTTTCGGGAAGAACTCGCGCAGCTCGTTGTACAGCTGCGCTGCAAGCGTCTTGTTGTGGGCAAGAACGAGCGTCGGCTTCTGAACGTTTGCGATGACGTTTGCCATAGTAAAGGTCTTGCCTGAGCCGGTTACCCCAAGGAGCGTCTGGAACTGCAGATTCCTTTTCAGGCCGTCAGTCAGCTTCCTGATTGCCTCTGGCTGGCTGCCCTTTGGTTTAAGGTCCGAGACTAGCTGGAATTTCATTTGCCGCAGTAAATGCTGCTGCCTTTTTAATCTTGCTTGCCTGTCGCAAGCTTGTGCATATACAGCCTGAGCTCTTCTCCCGGCAGGTAATGTATGTTTCCTATGAGCCTGGTGTCCAAAGCCTGCATGCCTTTCAGCCGTGGCAGTTCATTTTCCGTACGAACATACAGCGTGGCGTTTTCTTTGAGCCTCTTTGCAGCATTCCTTGCGATTGTGCCCAGTTCTTCATCATCCGCATGGCCCGCATCAAGCAGGAGCGCAATGTCTGCATACCCTTTCAGCCGACAATCTGTGAAATGGCTTTCCTTCCGGAACAGGGCGTTTTTCAGGCTCCCTTTCCTTGCGTTGGCCTTCCCAACCATCCTTTCATCTATGTCGTATCCAATAACCCTGTTGCCGGGGAAATAGTGTGCAAGGAAGCAGGCGTCAATTCCGCTGGCGCATCCTGCATCAAGGATTGTAATCCCGCGTTTCCCAGACAGCTCCCTGGCAAGGTAGCCAAGAGTCAGAACCCGCCTGTCGTAGAAAGTGTCAAGCTGCTGCCAGAAATCATAATAATTTGGATGCGTGAATGCAGGAGTGCCCCTCCTGCCGTGCCGCAGAAGGTCTGCACTGCCCGGGTATTTTTCCATAAACTCCCTGCGAAGCACATCTTTTGAATTCCTCAGTATTCCCTGGCTGTCAAGGTATCTCTTCACAGCTGACTCAATCTTATCGTTTCCATCCATAGGCAGGGGCACGCGCCACACCTATAAATAATTTACTACTAATCGATAACTAAAAGAGTGTGTTTAGCAGATTGCTGTGAAAATTTTATAAACACCGGCGCAAAGAAGCAGGGCAGATGAACCCGGGTCTTGCAGTAAAGGCATTTATTGTCAGGGAAGGAAAGCTTCTCCTTATAAGGCGCAGGGGAAACGATGTCCACAGGGCCGGAGCCTGGGACTTTCCCGGCGGCAGGCTTGAGCCGGGCGAGGACCCATTTGCAGGGCTTTTGCGCGAGGTCCGGGAGGAAACAGGGCTTTCTGTTGATATAGGGGACCCGCTGGCGGTGCACCATTTCAAAAGGCAGGACAACCAGGTAGTTACAATCATATCGTTCCTGTGCAAGGCAAGAAGCGGCCGCGTTGTCCTGAGTGAGGAGCACACAGACTTCACCTGGGAGGCGCCGGCTGCTGCAAGAGTCCTTCTTCCGGATGAGTACCATAGGGAGCTTGATGCCTATGCCAGGCTGATTCGCCCTACTTGCTGAGGGCGCTTCTTCTTAGAACCCGGTTGTACTTCAGAGCGAACCTGTGCGCCTCATCCCTAATCTGCCTGACAAACAGCAGCGCAGGGTCCTTATGCGGCAGGCGAAGTGCAAACCTGCTGCCCGGCAGGTATATCTCTTCAGACTTTTTTGCTATTGATATTGCCGGAATCCTCAGGCCAAGCCTGGAAAGCTCGGCAAGCGCCGAATTCAGCTGCCCCCTGCCCCCGTCTATTATTATAAGGTCAGGCATCCCTGTGTTTAGAGAGAGCAGCCTCGCATACCTTCTCCTTACAACCTCAGCAATCGCCTGATAGTCGTCAGCCATGCCCGCAGTCCTTATGCGAAACCTCCGGTAGCCGTCCTTCCAGGGCCGCCCGTTGCGAAACTGCACCATGGAGCCTGCAACACAGGTGCCTGAGGTGTGGCTGATGTCAAAGCATTCCACTATTCTTGGAGTGTCGTGCAGGCCAAGGCGTTTCTGCAGCGCTTCTGTCTTGTTCATATCGCCGAAAAATGTTACCTCTATGTTCTTTCGCACAAGATCGAGAAGCTGCCTTTTCTCGCCTTTCCTTGGCACAGTGATTCGCACTTTCCTGCCGCGCAATTTTTCCAGGAAACCTGCTGCAGCAGCTTCCGGCTGAATCGGAAGAATCACCTCTTTTGGAATCTTGTTCTCAGAATAATACTGCACAAGGGACTCACTCAGCCAGTCGGGCTTGGGGCTGAACGAAAACTCTTTCCTGTTGACAAGCATGCCCCTGTGGATGTTGAAAACCATCAGATAGACAAAATCCCCGGTAAGAAAGTTGATTATGTCCTCGTCATACTCCTTCTGCCGCTCCATCTTCTGCTTTTTGAGCAGGTAGGAAAGAGAGCCTGCCTGGTCCCGGAGTTTCAGTGCGCGCTCATATTCCCTGGCATCTGATGCAGCTGTCATCTCCTCCTTTAGCTCTGCTATGAGGCTTTTGGCATTGCCCGAGAGAAGCTTGGCAGCCTTCTCTGCCTGGGAACAATATTCCTTTTCGCTGACCATGCCTGCGCAGGGGGCAGTGCATAGTTTTATGTGGTACCTGAGGCATGGCTTCTTTGGCATCTTCCTGCATGTCCGGAGTTGGAAGAGTTTCCTGGCTGTGGCAAGCACACTGTCGCGTTCAGCTGCGCTCGTGAAAGGCCCAAAGAGCCTGCCCCTGCCGCGCTTCCTTGCAATCAGCAGCCTTGGGAACCTTTCAGCAGTCATTTCTATGCAGGCATAGCGCTTTGAATCCTTCAGGCTTATGTTGTATTTGGGCTGGTGCCTCTTTATCAGGTTGTTTTCAAGTATCAGCGCCTCGACCTCGCTGTCAGTGACAATGAACTCAAAATCCCTGAAACTCTCCACCATCGCCTTTGTTTTGGGGTCAAGCTTTCCGGAGAAATAGCTGGCAATGCGTTTGTGCAGGTTCTTTGCCTTGCCTATATATATTACCCTGCCACCGGAATCCCTGAAAAGGTAGCAGCCCGGCATGTGCGGAGCTTTCATGAAACAAAGTGACTGGCGCGCGTATATATTTTTTGGCTTTGAGCCTGGCTTGTGCAGGGAATGAGTTTCACGCTCACAGGCTCCCTGTCATAGCAGCTAAACTCGCGCCCGATTGTCTGCAGGCGGCTGGGCGGATGCGGAGGCAAGCCGAGAAATTGTCCGCCAAACTGGCAATCACCCTATCCCCTTATCGGGGTTTTCCGGCTGTCCCGCCGGCAACAGTCCCGGGTTACCAAAAAATTTATTATATGGAGAAATTGGTGCGCGTTTGTATGGCTCTCAAGAGGCACTACGAGGAGGTCAAGGGCAGCTTTTTCTGGGA
Organism: uncultured Methanosarcinales archaeon; assembly: GCA_964523155.1. Taxonomy (GTDB): domain Archaea; phylum Nanobdellota; class Nanobdellia; order Woesearchaeales; family DSVV01; genus CAYXZQ01. The sequence goes on along the minus strand of CAZFZC010000077.1, from coordinate 2,124 downwards.
AGGCGGGCTGTCGTTTGCGCACTTCACGCTGCTTAACGGCGCGTTCCTTGTCGGGTTTGCGCTAAGCCTTGGCGCAAGCGACCTTGTTGTGGGCGTGCTGGCGGGAATTCCTCTCTTTGCAAACGTGCTCCAGCTTTTCTCAGCATTCATGCTGGAGGCAACAGGCTCGCGAAAAAAGACCGCGATTGTCTCCCTTATCCTTGGCAGAATTCTCTGGGTACCTGTTGTGTTCATTGCCTTTGGAGCGTTTTCTTATTCGCCTCTTCTCATGTTCACTCTGGTTCTTGTGGCTTCAAGCCTTCTCAGCGCCCTTGGTAACCTTTCAATGCTCTCGTGGATGAAGGACATTGTTCCAATGAAAAAGCTGCCCCGCTTCTGGGGAAGGAGAAACATCTTCGCAAGCATTGCGGGAATCGTCTCATATCTGCTCGGGTCGCTTGTGATTGACCTCTTTCCGGGCAGCAGGCCCTACGGGATAGTGTTCCTCGCAGCAGTTTTCCTGGGGCTGGCTGCAGTTGCAATAGTTATCCGCCTTCCGGAACAGAAGAGAAGGATAAAAGCAATCAGCTTTGAAACTTTCAGGCAGAGCATTTCCGTGCCGCTGAAGGATGCCGGGTTTCGGCCGCTCCTGAAGTTTGGCATATACTGGGGGTTTGCTCTTGGGTTCCTGTCCCCTTTTTACATACTTTTCATGCTCAGGGACCTGTCCATGAGCTTTACTGCGATATCAGTGCTGCTGACAGTTGACCTTGTAGGAAGGGTGGCCGGCCTGAATTTCTGGGGCTCAGCCATGGAAAAATGGGGCTCAAAGCCCGTACTTATAATATGCGTCACAGTCAACATCCTCAACCCCCTGCTTTTTGTGCTTATACCTGCAAACATGCTCTTTTTCAACTATTTTCTCATTGCAGCTGTCTGGATTTTGACGTCTGTTGCCTACGCCGGGCTTGACATTGCAGTCTACCGCGCTGTGTTTAAGGCTGCCCCGCGCAGGCACGATGCCTACTACCTGTCTGTGTTTTCCGCGTTCACCGGGCTGATGTCGGCAGTGGGCCCCATGGCAGGCGGGCTTGCTGCCTGGCTGCTTTCCGGCCTTATGCCCTCGTGGTTTTCCAGCCTGCGCGCCCTCTTTGCAGTAGGCTTTGTTCTCAGGGCGTTTGCAGTTGTCCTTGCAACACGCATTGATGAGCCGCGGGCCCGGGGGGTAAATGACGTGCTGCGCAGGATGAAGACCGTGAGGTTTTTCTCCTTTTTCCCCGGCATATACAACGTCGCGTATCTGGCGTCGCGCCTTGTCCTGTTTCCGACAAAGCAGCTTTTCTTCATACAGCGCAAGGCAACTGAACGCATGAGGGAGGATGTTGCGCATGCGCTTGAGAACATGGCAAAGGCAGCTGCCCTCATGGAGCGGTTCAGGGCAGAGAATGCAGCCTATTACCGCAGGAGGCTGCTTGAGCTCAAGAAGGCGCTCAAGGCTAATGTGGAAAGCCTGAGCTACCAGAGGGGAACATGGTATGAGGAGCTGCCCCGGGCAACCCTTGAGAAAGTCAGGCAGTTTGAGGAGTCCATGAAAGGGCCTGTTACTGTGGCAGACTCAAAGAAAATCCACAGGCAGATAGAGCGGCTCAGGAAAAAGCTTGAAGGCGCGTTTGCACGAAACATCAGGTAGTTTCCAATGCTTTTCTCAGAAAGCTTCCTGTGTGGCTTGTCCGGCAGCGCGCAACCTTCTCGGGCGTTCCCTGTGCGACAATCCTTCCGCCATCATCCCCGCCCTCGGGGCCCATGTCTATTATGTAGTCTGCGCACTTTATGACATCAAGGTTATGCTCAATGACAACCACTGTGTTGCCCTTCTCAACAAGGGCATTTAGCACTTTAATCAGCTTTTTTATGTCGTGGAAGTGCAGCCCAGTAGTTGGCTCGTCAAGAAGGTAGATTGTCTGCCCTGTACCTTTTTTTGAGAGCTCCCTTGTGAGCTTTATTCTCTGTGCCTCACCCCCCGAAAGGGTTGTTGAGCTCTGGCCGAGCTTGATGTAGTCAAGGCCGACCCGCTCAAGCACGCCAAGGCGCCTGCGGATGGATGGCACGTTCTCAAAAAGCGCCATTGCCTCAACGACTGACATT
>CAZFZC010000076.1:0-5970 GCA_964523155.1 uncultured Methanosarcinales archaeon | reverse complement strand
GGTCATGGTAACTGAAAATGGCGGCATGAATCTTCTGGATGCAGAAAAGCTTGCGCCAAAAGACATACTCAAAAGGCTTGGCGGCCTTCCCCAGGTCAAGATACACTGCTCTGTGCTGGGCGACCAGGCGCTGCGGGCTGCAATTAGGGACTACAGGGGCAGGGCAAAGTGAGAAGGCTGGTTCTGATTCTGGCGCTGCTTGCCTTCGGCTGCGTACAGGACGCAATTGTCCTGGAGGCCACTGAGGTTTCACAGTACCAGGGCCAAGAGCTATCAAGCATTGATGATTTTAGGGAAAACTCAATCCGCGGCCCGCAGCATATAGACACAGACAGCTACACGCTCAAAGTTGCCGGCCAAGAGCAGGCTGTATATACATACGATGAAGTGCTGCAGCACCAGAGGTATTCAAAGGTCGTAAGGCTGAATTGCGTCGAGGGCTGGAGCGTCAATATCCTATGGGAGGGCGTGCTTGTCCGTGACCTTGTAATGGAGGCCCAAATTCTCCCCGGGGCAGACACAATAATCTTTTACGCCTCTGACGGCTATTCAACATCCTTCCCGCTGGACTACATTATGGATAATGACATCATCCTTGCATACAAAATGAACAATGTCACGCTGCCGCCCGAGAGAGGCTATCCATTTCAGCTGGTGGCCCAGGACAAATGGGGTTACAAGTGGATAAAATGGGTCACAGCGATTGAACTGTCAGACAACGAAAACTATACAGGATACTGGGAAACCAGGGGCTATTCAAACAGCGGCGATTTGGACAGGGATTTCTTTGAATAAAAAAAATCAGCCCGACACGGGCCGGGCAATTGCGTAGCTTATGCCAAAGACCATGGCCATTCCACAAACCGCGCAAAAGAGCGAGGCAAGATAGGTTTCTTGGCCAAGCACAGTGTAGCCTGGCATTGGCGAAAGCGAGTAAACCTCTGTTGCCTTATCAAAAAAACCGAGGCTGATGGCAACCTTCTCCATGCCGTCCGGGCCTACTGATGCGAACGGAAGCGCAAGCGCGCTCACTGCCAGCGCACCAGCCGCGCTGAGGGCTGCGTACCTTGCCAGTCTCTTCACGCTCTTGCCTGAGAGCAGTTCCTGCCTGGTTTTGCTGATGTAGAGCAGGACAGAGCCTGAAATTATCCCCTCTCCAATGCCAATGAACATGTGCGTTGCTGTCATTGCGTAAAGCACGCCTGACAGCGGCGCTGTGCCGCTAACCCCTATTAGGACAGCTGCTGCAGCAGACGCAGCAACGACACTGGCCCAGGACGCAAGAGCGCCTGCAATAACAGGCATCCTGCCCTTAAGCTGCCTGTAGACATAGTGCGCGCTGTATCCTGCAACAACACCCATCAGAAGTATGTTTGCGCCTATGGCCAGGACTCCGCCGTCGCCGAAGACAAAGGTCTGCACAAGCAGGACCGCGGCCAGGACAAGCACAGCAGCCTCTGGCCCGAGCAGTATGGCTGCCAAAGCCCCGCCGACAAAATGCCCGGATGTCCCGCCCCCTATTGAAAAGTTGAGCATCTGCAGCCCGAATACAACTGCGGCAATTGCTGCCATATACACTGCCTTTTGGGCAGTCATCCATTTCCTTACCCTGGCAAGCGAGTATGCAACTGCCCCAGCTGCCAATGCAAGCGTAGCAACACAGACCCAGCTTGTCAGAAAACCATCCGGTGTATGCACTTTTTGTTCACCCCTTTTTTTGCTGCGGCAACACAGGCCGCCTTCAAAATCGTCCTGATATGGCTGCACAGGATATGCGGCAGCAATCCATGCTGCCCGGCACCCATACTACCCATCCGCAGCAGGTTTTATGCGGGCAGAATATATAAATTTTGTGGCACTTATTTGGTATTCGTGCTACTTTATCCACAGGCGGGTGCCACGCAATTGCCAAAAGCAAAAGCCTAATATATCCCCTGCGTCAGGCTATGCAGAATGCGTGGGGTTGTGCGCAAGGGCATTGCATTTGACAGGGATATTCTTCGGGACTTTGATGCCCTGATAAGGGCAAGGGGATACAAAAACCGCTCAGAGGCAATCCGTGACCTAATCAGGAAGGAGCTTGTTTGCGCCAGGGCAGAGGTTCCTTCAGGCAGTATGGTGGCAAGCCTGACTATCACATACAACCATCACTCCCACAACCTCCAGCAGGAGCTCACGCACATACAGCACGACCATCCCGGCCTTATCCTGTGCACGCTGCATGTGCACGTGGACGGGGAGGTCTGCATGGAGATACTGGCCCTTAAGGGCGCAACAAGGGACATAAAAAGGCTCTCTGACAGGATAATCAGCACAAAGGGTGTTTTGCATGGAGAACTTGTCCTGATTTTTTAAAAATAAGAAAAAAAAATTTTGTTCCTACACAAGAAGATTATTTCAGAACCTTTTTCTTTTTGAGTAGCATTCCCTGCAGAAAACTTCTCTGCCTTCCTGCGGCTTGAAAGGAACTTCGCATTCCTGTCCGCATTCAGCGCATGTCGCTTTATGCATTTCTCGCGGGCCGAAGTTGTTCCTCCGGAAACCGCCACGGTCTTGTCTTTCCATTTTTTCCTCCTAAAACTAACTTTTTTGCCAGCTACTGCGCGTCTCTTTATAAAGATTGTCATTCGCAGCTGAAAAAAACGCCGATTTCCCTCTGCTATTCAGTTCTGCCGAAAGCCATGCCAGGTTTCAAACATAAACCAGCCAGGTGGATAAATTTATTAACCATCTGCCTCATGACTTTTGGCATGGCTGAGAAAATATTCGGCGCCAGGCCGCAGGGAACAGCAACACCCGCAGATGTGCGGGACGCTATGGTAAGGTGCTTTCTTGAGGCGCACTCGGATGTGCTTGATGACATGAAGAGCTACGGCAGAGACCTGACAAAAGAGGAATTCGAGCAGCTCAAGAAGACTGATGTCGAGGGCCTCATAAAGAAGTTTTTTGTTGAGGCAAAGGGCAGCTTTGAAAACCCGGACAAGGAAAGCCTCATGAAGGTTATGGATATGCTGAGGGACTATGCTGCGCACTTCAGGGACAAGGGCACAATAGATGCGCATTACAGTCAGATACGCAGACTGGTGCAAAGCCTGCCGTGATGCCGGCAGGAGGCACGCCTGCTCTGCGCAACATCCTGAACAGCTGTGCTGATACTGTATTGTCCTGCCTGCCCCCGTCCCAGACCGTGTCAGAAGCCCTTTCGGGTGCAAAAGCGGGCATCTGCCTGCATTTTTCGGATGGGCCTGCCCGGGAAAGATTTATATAGTTTATTTTGCGGGCAGGAAAGTAAGCAGCAGGCAAAAAGAGGTCCCAAATGAACCCAGATATCTTTTTGGAGCTTTCCATGATTTTGGCAGTTGCAGTTATTGTCACAGGCCTAATCCGGCTTCTCAGGCAGCCTGCAATTATCGGCTACATCCTGAGCGGAATTGTGGCAGGTCCGCTTCTCTTCAACATAATCAGCGCCAGGGACACGCTGGGCGCATTCTCGCAGATAGGCGTTGCGCTGCTTTTGTTCTTTGTTGGCCTAAACCTTAACCCCAATGTCATAAAGGATGTTGGGAAGATCTCGCTTATAACTGGTCTGGGCCAGGTGCTGTTTACGTCCGGGCTGGGATACCTTATCCTAAGAATGCTCGGCTTTAGTGCAGTCACATCCCTCTATGTTGCTGTTGCGCTTGCGTTCAGCAGCACAATAATAATAATGAAGCTGCTCAGCGACAAGAGGGACCTTGAAAGCCTGTACGGCAGGATATCCGTCGGGTTTCTCATAATCCAGGATTTTGTCGCAATCCTGATACTGCTTGGGATTTCCTCAATAAGCAGGGGCGCTGACCTTTCAGCGCTTGCAGTTGAAACCATCCTGAAGGGGGTGGGCGGGATAATCCTGCTTTTCATCGCAACATTTTACCTGCTGCCGTCTTTCACCAGGGCAATCGCCAGGAGCCAGGAGTTTCTGCTGTTGTTCTCAATTGCCTGGTGCTTCATTGTAGCCTCGGCTTTTCATTACCTGGATTTCTCGATTGAGGCAGGTGCGCTGCTGGCAGGAATAACCCTTTCCATGTCGCCCTATCATTTTGAGATAAGCTCAAAAATGAAGCCGCTGCGGGACTTTTTCCTAATCCTCTTCTTCATCATGCTGGGAAGCCAGATGATATTTGCAAACATCCTGCAAAACCTTGGCCCCATAATCGGGCTGTCGCTTTTTGTCATGATAGGCAACCCTGTCATAGTCATGATACTTATGGGGCTTTTGGGGTACACAAAGAGGAACAGCTTTCTTGCGGGCCTGACTGTTGCGCAGATAAGCGAGTTTTCCCTGATACTTGTCGCAATGGGGGTTTCAGTCGGGCATGTTACCAGGGAAGTTTTGTCAATGGTGACGACCATCGGCCTGATAACATTTGCCGGCTCAACCTACATGATACTCTATTCGCACAGAATTTACCCGGTCCTCTCGCCCTACCTTTCAGTCTTCGAGCGCGGCGGCAGGAAGGTTGACGAGCACAGGCACCACAGGGAAAAGGACCACGAGATTGTGCTATTCGGCTACAACAGGATAGGGTATGACATACTTGAGTCGCTTAAGAAAATCCGCAAGAAGTTTTTGATAATTGACTTTGACCCCGAGATAATTAGCAGGCTGTCCAGGGAAGGCTACGACTGCAGGTACGGGGATGCAAACGACTCAGAGCTTTTGAACGATATAGGATTTTCCAGGGCAAAGATGGTGATTTCGACAATACCTGTAATTGACACCAACCTCCTTATAATCAGCAAAGTCAAGGAAGCCAACAGGAAGGCAATAATTGCAGTTGTATCCCACCAGATAAACGAGGCCGAGCGCCTGTATGAGGAGGGCGCAACCTATGTAATTATGCCGCACTTCCTTGGCGGAAAGCATTTCTCGACAATGATAGAGAAAAACAGGCTGAGCATGAGCAACTTTCTGCGGGAGAAAATTGCGCACATGGAGCATCTGGGCGAGAGAAAGAGCATGGGCCACAGGCATCCGTTTCACGAGCACAAGTGATGGCCGGGCGTTCAGTAAACTATAAAAAGCATGGGGGTTTTTCATTTTCTGCAATGTGCACGGATTGGCGCCGCGCCAGGCACAGCGGGTTGCAGGATACATTTCTTTGCGCATTTGGACAGGTGAAAAATGGGACTCTACATACAAATGCATTCAATGCACGGGCTTTTCCGCTCAAAAAACCTTGAGCTTGGCCGCGATGAGGATACCGGCGGCCAGATTGTCTATGTGCTTGAGTTGGCAAAGGCCCTTGGCGAGTTCAAGGATGTTGACAGGATTGAGATAATCACAAGGCGCATAGTTGACCCCGACTACCCGGGGTACAGCAAGAAGATTGAGGATGTATCCTTCAATGTCCGCATTGTACGGATAGAGTGCGGGCACACCAACCGCTACATGAAAAAAGTCTGCCTGTGGCCGTACATTGACCAGTTTACTGAAAACGTGAAAAAGTACATTGAGCGGATAAAGAGAAAGCCGGACATTTTGCACAGCAACTACGCAGACTCGGGGCTTGTGTGCGCGAAGCTGTCCAGGGAGCTGAGAATACCACAGGTTCACACGGGCCACAGCCTGGGAATTCCCAAGATGAGGCGCCTGGGCGTAACAGAGAGGAACATTCGCAGGTTCAACAGGATATACCATTTTGACAGAAGGCTTGCTGCGGAAAACGCAACCATCAGGAACGCATCTGCAATAGTTGCAAGCACGCGTGAGGAGGTAAGGGAGCAATACAGGGGATACAAGATTAAGGATGCAGGCAGGTTTGTGACAATTGCGCCCGGAATCGACCTCAAACGGTTTCACCCCTCGCATGTCATTGACGAAAAGCGCGAGGCCTACACCCGACAGCTTCTGGAAAACTGCATAATGCAGGGCCTCAAACACCCGGAAAGGACGCCTGTTGCAGTCCTGACACGCCTGGACAGGCGCAA
>CAZFZC010000075.1:5376-6219 GCA_964523155.1 uncultured Methanosarcinales archaeon | reverse complement strand
TAACGATAAGGGCGTATTGGTTGTCCCGGGAATTGAGGTCTCGTGCCTGGAGGGCCCGCACATGCTTTTTTATTTCTACAGCACAGACGAGCTTTCTGAATTCCACAGAAAGCATGTGGAGCCGCGCAGGCTTGCAAACCCATACATGGCTGTGAACGTTAAGGTCGCGGACCTTCTTGAGGAGGCATCAGCATACAACTGCGTCAAATGCGCGCCGCACCCGTTTGGGTATTCGCTTGTCAATAACGGACTTCTAAAGTGCGTCAGCAAGAAGTATGTCGGTGATGAGGTCTTTGACAGGATTGATGCAATGGAGGCAATATGCGGGGCCCTGAACAGGAGGCTTAACATCAGGGCCCACGAGTCTGTCCTTGAGCACGGCAAATGCTTTACAGGAGGGACTGACGGGCACACCATTTTTGAGCTTGGCAGGGTTGTTACAAGCAGCTATGCAGACGATCTTGACAGCTTCCTGACAAGTATACAGAAGAAGAAGAACTACGTTATCGGAAGGGAGACAAAGCTTCTTCCAAAGATCCTGCCGGGAAGCAACATGCTGACAAAGCACATGAAGTACCCCATCCCATCGCTTCGCGTCCAGTATGCAATAAACAAGGGCAGGATACGGGGCATGCCCGGACGCCTGCTGGAAAAGACCGCGCAGATTCGCGAGCGCCTGCGGGGCAAAGTTTAAAATACAGCCTTCTTATTCTTTGGTTGCCTGCCCCTGTAGTCTAGCCAGGATAGGACGCAGCGTTGCGGACGCCGTAACCGGGGTTCAAATCCCCGCAGGGGCATAGAATTGGCTGCAAGCGTCATCGGACGGCATCACATGGTGAATGC
>CAZFZC010000075.1:663-5276 GCA_964523155.1 uncultured Methanosarcinales archaeon | reverse complement strand
CGTCCCAGTGCTGTTTTCGCCAGCGTTTATAAAAAGGCTGCCGCGGGTTCAAATCCCCGCAGGGGCATAGAATTGGCTGCAGGCGTCATCGGACGGCATCACATGGTGAATGCCGTCCCAGTGCTGTTTTCGCCAGCGTTTATAAAAAGGCTGCCGCGGGTTCAAATCGTTCGCATCAGAGTCAAAACATGAAACTCACAGTCCTTGGCAGTGGCACGTACACACCTCAGAAAGGCAGGACGTGCTCTTCTTTTCTGGTAGAGGAGGCGCAAGCAAACATTGTCATTGACTTTGGCCGCGGGGTGCTTGAAAGTATCCTTTGTGCTGGGCTGGGATACTGGAAAATCCAGAACATTCTAATAACGCACACCCATGCAGACCACGTTTCAGACCTGCCTTCGCTTCTCCACATAACTCTGCATCCTTCAAGGTCCAGCCCGGGGAGAAAGGCGCCTCTGGGGATTTTCGGTCCTGCCACAATCACAGGTTTCTATTCAAAAATGTGTGCTCTCTACGGGTTCTCGCAGAGTGATTCTGTTTCTGTGCAGGCTGCAGGCCGTGTTTTTTCACTGGGAAAATTAAAAGTGGAGAGCTTTCCGGTGGACCATGGGCCTTCCCTTGCCTACAGGGTGACAGGGAGAAAAACAGTGGCCTTCTCAGGCGACACAGGCTACTGCGAAAACCTGGTAAAGGCAATGCAGAACGCTGACATTGCTGTGGCTGAGGCAAGCCATTTTCCTGAAAAGAAAGGCCACCTGACAGGCGAGCTTGCAGGAAAAGCGGCTGCAGAGGCAAACGCAAAAACCCTGTTGCTAACCCACATATCGCCCTACTACAGCCCAAGGCAGGCAAAAAGGGATGCTGCAAGGCATTTCAGGGGGAAAATCATAGTGGCTAAACAAGGCATGAGACTTCAGCACTACCTTTAAATAGACACCTGCCTTACCTATACCTATGAAAAAGGTAATGGTTGTCGATGATGAGTTTACCATAAGGGAGCTTGTCGACCTGACACTCTCGCCCGACTATGAGGTTATCAAGGCAGAGAACGGGCCTGAGGCGCTAGAGAAGCTCAGTGAAAAGCCCGATCTTGTCATCCTGGACATCATGATGCCCCAGATGGACGGCTATGAGGTCTGCAGAAGAATGCGGGCAGACCCAAATACCAAGAAGATCCCTGTGATAATGCTAACAGCCAAACATTCCATGGACGACTTGAAGGGGGCAATCCGCGCGGATGTTGATGAGTATATTACAAAACCCTTTGAGCCCGAGCTTCTCAGGAAAAGAGTTGATGCATACATCGGCGAATCTGCGCAAAAAATCAAGAGAAAGCTTTTCCAGTACGGTAAGTCGATACACTACATAAAGGGGAACTAAAGTATCATTTTTCCGTTTGCATAGACGTGGAATGCGCACCCAAGCGCCTGCGCCGCCCTGTCTGACACAGCCATTCTCTTTGAAAACAGCCCCAGAAATTCATCAGCGCTGCTTACCTTCTCGTCTATCTCCAAGAGGAGCCTGAGCTCCCTGCCGTTTACCTCAAGAAAAGATTTCTGGACAGCCCAGTTGACGCGGTCATGGACATCGTGCGCAGGGTCTGCATTCCCCCTGACCCGGCTTTTGTGGACATCGGTCTTGTCAGCAATTGCCAGGGCAGCGCATATCGGGCTGACAGGCTGGCTGTCATCCTCATGGTGGTTGCCTATTGCAGTGCAGATGTCAACAGTGTCGTCCGGCCGAAATCCAAGCTCGCCCAGGACAGAAAACGCAATCAGCGCGCCTGTCTGTGCATGGTTCTGCCTGCTTATGCAGTTGCCGATGTCATGGAGATATCCTGCAATTTCAGCGAGCCTCTGCTCCCTCTCAGAATAGTCAAGCCTCTGGAGAATGTTCAGTGCAATCCTTGATACAAGCTCAGCATGCCTTGTCCCGTGGTCAGTGTAGCCCAGCTTCTCCAGGTATTCATCTGCCCGGGCAAGAAGTACCTGGACCTTTGGATGGCTTCGTATATGCTCCATCAGGACATGCCCCTGACGCAGTAATGGGTGCTCACAAGGATTGCGATTGCAATGCAGATTGAGGCCACATGGCTCAGGACCGGGTTTGCAGGGAAAAGGAACCTGTCAGCCAGCCCAACAATCCCCCTGTGCAGCATGATGAGGGCTACTGCAAGGATTATTGCGAAAAGCGACTGGTGGTGCGCCTTAAGCTTTCCTAGTCCCGAAAACATATCTCTCCTTCAGGAGAAATCATATAAAAATTTAACCCAAATAGTAGCCCGGCAGCTTATCTTTGATGTGCGCATCAAACCTCTGGCCGGTGCTGCAGGCAATCCTCCCATTGCATACACTGCCGCAGTATGTGCCTATGGTATCCGCAAGGAAGGAAGTGCACTCATTGCTCCATATGTATGCCTGCATTGCGCCCATCCTGTCAACATAGCGCCCCTGCTGCCTGTTAAGCCTTTTCTGGACTTCGGATAGTCCGTTGTTGCCTGCCAAATTCTCCATCATGTACATGAAAATGTTGCTGTATCCCTTAAGGCCGCATGGCTGCCTGAAAAAGTCAGCAGGCTCTGCTTCTTTCATCCTCTCCAGCATCCTGCCCTGGTGCGAAAAGCCTCTGACTGCCCTCAGGAAACCAATGTTGTATCTGTGCTCCTGCGAAGAGGCAACTTTGAAATCCCTTACAGGCTTGTCAAGAACAAAAAAATAATGCGAAAGGACAGAGGCCATGCCCCTGTAATCCTCAAGCGGCCCGGTGAATTTCCCTGCAACCCTGCGCGCCAGTTCCCTGATCTCCAGCACTGTCTTCTCGCGGCTCATGAAAGAGTCTATGTAGAACATTTCTGCAGTATGCTGCTCAACCACATCCTCCAGCAGTGCCCAAGCTTCCAAGGCGTGCCACCTGATATTACAAGGCATTATGATATCATATACTAACATATATATGTTTCTAATATACAGCAGAAAAAGAATCTGCATCCGTTAACCGCTACTATTTGACAGAATAATGCACGAGAAAGCATTCCCTCTGGTCCTTGACCCCTGCAAACCTTGCGAGCCTGGCCTTCATTGTGTCCAGCCGCACCTTTTTTTTCAGCATTTTGGCAGTGTCGCACCTCTGGTACTGTATTTTGCCGTGGAAGGCATGCCTTGCGATGTCGTTAAGAATGTACGTCTCTGAGAGCACGTAGTTGCCGTACCTGTTTTCTAGGTATGACTTTGCGTTGAGTGAGTCAATTGCCCTGTCAGCGTCCATGGAAAGCCCGGTAGCCTTCCGAAAGCTCTCCTTTGTGAACCTGCGCAGCGCAAAGGCTTTCTGCAGAACCTGCATCTCCTCCGGGCTCAGGCTGGCAAAGTCTGGCAAAAACGCGCTTTTTATCCGCAGGCTTTCGATATCCGTAACAATGCTTCCGCGCACCATCTCTGCCAGAAGCGAAAATTCCCTGCTGTTTCGCTCACACAAAAACAGCGTGCAGGGAACAAGCACTGTGGCAATTGTGGGCTTTCTCTCTGACATGAGCTCAATGTCCCTAGGTGTCAGCTTAGGCACTATTAGGGGAAGGAGCTTCTTGTCGCGGAAATCCTTGAGACTGTCGAAAAATTTCTCCTCACCCTCCTGCATACCAAGGATATCCACGGCCTCTCCGCCGTGTTTTGTCTTTCTCGGACGAAAGTTTACAAAAAGAGGCATGTCAACGACACCGGTCACAAGCGCTGTTCCAACCGGGAGGTTGCGTATCTCAGTTTCTGTCTCGCTTGTTATGCCCTCAACAGAATTTGCTATTGCGCGCAGGTCGTTTGGGTTGGTTATTTTAAGTATTATCTGCGTTGTGCACTGGGACAGGATTGTCTTTTGCACAATTGCCGGCCTCTGGCTTACAACACACAGCCCAAGACCGAACTTCCTCCCCTCTGATGCAATGGTCTTGATGACCTTTGAGCACTTTGCGTCGCTGTAGCCTTTCTCCGGCACGAAGTTGTGCGCCTCCTCAATGACCAAAAAGAATGGCGGGACGCGCTCAAGCTTCCTTTCCTGGAAGAGGTCGCGGAGAAGCTTGTACACTATAATCTCCTGCACCTGCGGCTCAATGCCCTTCATATTTATTATCGAGCACCTCCCAGACTGCACAAGTTCGTTTAGCGATGTGGCGCTGCCTGAAAAAATCCTGAGGCCGCGCAGCCGGTCTATCAGGCTGATGAGGTTCCACTTGAGGCTGTTGTCCTGCGCCTGCAGCGCGCCAATCAGGTTGTCAAGGCTGAAAACGTCAAGCTCCTTGACTGTACTGTAAAGGAGCCCAAGCTGGCTGCTTGTGAGCCTGCCGGGAAGGACGTCAGTAAGCTCTTCTGTTGAAAGACTTTCGCTTAGGCGCAGGGGTTTTTGGCTCCCGTCAATCTCAGAGTCGCCGTACACAAATGTCTTGCGTGCGTAGGACTTGGGCTTTATGTTGAAACGCTTCATCATCTCAACTTCCGCCACACTGTCGTTTTCCTCCCTGAGCGTCCGGTACTCGCCGTGCGGGTCTATTATGACAAGGGGCACGTTCTTCTCCATTATCTCCTCGAGAAGCACGCCTACTGAGTATGACTTGCCTGAGCCTGTCTTGG
>CAZFZC010000075.1:0-653 GCA_964523155.1 uncultured Methanosarcinales archaeon | reverse complement strand
CGCCACGTGCTTTGTGAGAAGCCTGTTGAGGTCAAGGTAAACTGGAATCTGCGTGCCTTCAAGCATTCCTACATAGGCCCCGCGCTCTACCTCGTCAAGCGTAATGACTTTCCTGATGAAGTCATCAGGCGCCCTGTGCACCTGGACTCCTGCGTCAAAAGGGCTTCGTATCTGCCTAATGTTCGGCCCGTTCCGATAGCCGATTACTGCACATTTTGCAAGGAGTCGCTCAGAGGTCTTCTCAAGCTCAGTTACCTGGCACAGAACATGCCCGTATTCATTGTGATGCACCTGGCAGTAATCAAATTTTTTGACCTCTCCGTCTGCAATAAATTCAAAATGACGCGTAGTGACCTTGCCTGTTATTGTCCCTATGAATCTTACCACCCCTTTCTCTGAGGTTGCCTGATGATATATTAAGCTTGCGGGAAGGCTCCTGCCGGCCCCGGCACGGGCCCCAGGCTTGCAGCAGCGGCCATTGCTCCGCCTGCAAGGTAGATGTCCCAGGGCAGTTGGCCCTTAGCAGCGCCAGCAGGAACCCGGCCCCCGGCAAAACATATAAATAAGACCTGGCGGTTATCTGCCCAGGTGATACAATGGCAGATGTAAGCAAGGACGAGCAGATAGGTTTTCATAAGGGAGCGCTTTCAACC
>CAZFZC010000074.1:0-6276 GCA_964523155.1 uncultured Methanosarcinales archaeon | reverse complement strand
TCCATTCTTCGTCTGTGTTGTTTCTTGTGAGCATGTGGACAATGTCTGCAGGCCGCACATCCCTGCCGCCAAGGCCTGCTATGAACCCGTTGACCCTGACCTTTGTCTGGGACAGTGCCGCCTTCACATCTGTGAAAACTGCGCCGTGGTACCCAAGGCTGATGTTCCTGTCAACAACAGAGAGGGTTTTGAGTCTTGACACTGCCCTTCGCAGCTGCTGTGCGGGAAACGGCCTGTAGGTCCTAAGCTTGATAAGCCCTGCTTTTTTTCCTTTCCTGCGCAGCTCATCAACAACCTCGCGCGCGGTGCTGCAGACTGTTCCCATTGCAAGGATAGCGCTTGTCGCCCCGTTCATCCTGTAAAGCTCGATAAGCCCGTCGCCGTAGCCCCTGCCAAACGCACTGCGAAACTTGCTGTTTGCCCCAACTGTCTGCCTTAGGGCCTCTTTCATTGCATCCTGCTCCTGCTTCTTAAAGTCCATGAACGAGTCCGGGAACCCCACAGGGCCCATTGTGACGGGCTTTTTCGGGTCCAGCACATACACCGGCCTGAATCTGGGAACAAACTTTCTCACCTGGGCCTGGGGTGGGATACTGACAGGCTCGTAGACATGGCTCAGTGTGAAGCCGTCCAGGCAGACCATGACAGGCAGCATAACCTTGTGGTTTTCTGCAATCCGGTACGCCATTATGACGCTGTCGAGCGCCTCCTGCGCGCTTTCAACATACATCTGCACCCATCCTGTGTCCCTTGCGCTGACACTGTCCTGGTGGTCGTTCCATATATTGATTGGGGCAGAGAGTGCCCTGTTTGCAACAGCCATGACTACAGGCAGCCTCATGCCTGAAGCAATGTGAAGCACTTCGTGCATGAGCGCAAGCCCCTGTGACGCTGTTGCAGTGAAAACCCTTGAGCCTGCCGCGCTGACGCCAAGCGCAGCGGATATTGCTGCATGCTCGCTTTCAACGTGTATCATCTCGCAGCCCATTTCACCGTTGTTGATGAATTCTGCCAGGCGCTCGACTATGTGCGTCTGCGGGGTGATAGGATACATTGGAATTACCTGCGGCTCGCATAGCCTTGCCCCTATTGCAACAGCAGTTGATGCCTCAATGACCTTTACCTGGCCACTTCTTTTTTTAGCCATTCTTCATATTCCTCGTTTGCGCCTGCGTCAATCTCAAGGATTGCAGGAAGCTCGTAGCTGTGCTCATTTCTTATTGCATCCCGGGCAGCCCCGGCCAGGCTTTCTGTTGTCTTTGCAAGCATTACAAATTCGCCCTCGTCCGCAGCCTGCCCCTTCCACATGTAAAATGACCTGACTGGCCAGCAGTTTGTGCATGCGCAAAGCTTCCTTTCAAGGAGCATCGCCGACAGCTTTTTTGCTTCTGCCTCGTCTCTGCAGGGAACATAAAGGAGTTTCATTTCTCTTCCCTCTGCATTGTTATTGCTCCGAATGGGCACTGCTTGGCGCATATGCCGCATCCCTTGCAGTAGTCATAGATTATCTCGAACTTCTCCGAAACCGCCATGTCCGGGCAGAACATCCAACAGAAGCTGCAGCCTGTGCATTTTTTTGGATCCTTGACAGGCTTCATGACTCTCCAGTTGCCGGTTTTGTTCAGAACCGAATTGCCCGGCTCGGTAATCACTGCACCCATGTTCTTTTTCATTTTGATGCTGCGTATACAGCCTCCACTGCCTTTTTGTTAAGTTCAGCAAGCCCGGGGCCCTTTGTCCTGCCGATAATCTCATCTATCGCCCTGCGAAGGGATTTGACAGTAACGAGCCCTGTAATGTGCGAGAACGCCCCGAGCATTGGCGCGTTGACTATTGCCCTGTGAAATATCCTCAGCGCGATTTCTGTCGCATCGACCGTGTGAACGTCGTATCCTTTTTTTATCCCGAGCAGAGCAGGAGTCCTGTTTGTGTTGATAATCACTGTGCCGCCCCTGCGAAGGCCCTTTGTGACATCGACAGTCTGCACCAGGCTGCTGTCAAGCACAATCACGATGTCAGGTTCATATACCTCGCTTCGAAGCCTCACAGGCTTCCTGTCAATCCTGCAGAACGCTGCTACAGGAGCGCCTGCCCGCTCCACGCCAAACATTGGAAATGTCTGCGAATAGCTACCGTCATAGTGCGCCGCAATGGCCATGAGCTGGCCGGTTGTGACTGCGCCCTGCCCGCCCCTGCCGTGGATTCTTACCTCTTTCATCTGGTTTCTGCCTTAATAAATTCATTTATATAGTTTTCCTTTTACTTTTAAAGGCAGGGCTGCGTGCCCAAAAAGGCTGCGCCCTAAAGCCATTTCTTCCTTCTGAATATGTAGAGCATGGCTGCAAAAATCAGCCCTGAAACTCCCCCACACCATGTAGTAGCCGTATTTTCAGTGCAGCTCGGGCATGTTGTCAAAGTTCATGCAGTAGATGCCTGCAAGAAAAGTCAGCGGGATGAATATTGCAGCAAAGACTGTCAGGACTTTCATTATTTCGTTCATGCGGTTGTTCACGCTTTAGAGATATATGTCAACCATGCTTGCAGTTTTCCTGAGGCTTCTTTGCCCCTTTGCCATGGTCTGAAACTGCCGGCGTAAGGGGTATAAATATTTTGTTCCGCGCTTGGGCTCTTAAATCCGCAGGACAGGAATCTGCCGGGCTGCCAGTGCAGGGTGCTGCCGGACAACTGGCAGTTCATATGCAGCCCATGAGAACAGGCAGACTGATGGCAGAAGCGAAAACATTGGGAGAATATTTAATAAACCATGCGCTATACCGGCACAGCATGGACGACTTTTTCCAGAAGTACTATATAAGAAACCTTGAGCTGACAAAAGCACAGATACGTGAGAGCGTAACTGATGACAGCCTGATAGTCCAGTGCGTGTACACAATAGGCGAGGCGCACAAAGTTGTAAATTCCCTGGGAAAACGCCTGCGGGAATGGTATGAACTCACAAACCCGGAAGCCTCAAGGTCTGCTCCAGACCACAGGGAATTTGTCCGGGGCGTACTTTCACATGGCTTCTGCAGACAGGAGAACAGCATGGGAAAGGAGCTTGGCAGCGGGGACATGCAGGCAATTGCTGCCCTCGGCCAGACAGTTACAGCCATTTATTCGCTGTGCGACTCCCAGCAGAAATACCTGGATAAAGTCCTGGCCAGGCACTGCCCGAACCTTCTTTTTGTGGCAGGCGCAAATGTTGCAGGAAAGCTCATTGCGCATGCAGGAAGCCTGAGGCGCCTGGCTGTCATGACTGCATCAACCATACAGCTCCTCGGCGCGGAAAAGGCTTTGTTCCGCCACATGAAGACCGGCGCAAGGGCGCCAAAACACGGCATTATCCTTGAGCACCCCATGCTTGCAGGGGCAAGGAGGCAGGACAGGGGCAGGGTTGCGCGCGCCCTCGCAGACAAGCTCAGCATGGCAGCAAGGATTGACTTCTTCAGGGGCGAGTTTGCAGGCGAGAGGCTCAGAAAGGAGCTTGAGGAGCGCTTCGGCCGCAATGCGTCAGGAAAGAATTAGGCACCCCATGCCGGGTTCTCATGTATAATCCTGGACCCTTATGTTCTGGTGCAGGCCGGCTAATATGCAGGTATTTTTTGATGGAACGCATCCAACCTAATGCTTTATATATCATTGCCCACGACAGGCGTGCATGCAGAAAGTTGACGTGTTCCTCAAAAACCCGAAGAGGGCGCTGTTTTCTCTTGCCTGGCCAGTAATGCTTGGCATGCTTGTCCAGGTCCTCTACAACGTGGTTGACACTGCATTTGTCGGCAGGCTGGGCCCGGAAGCTATTGCTGCCCTGACTTTCTCTTTCCCGCTGTTCTTCCTGCTTATGGCAATAAACTCAGGCATAGGGACAGGGACCGGCTCAAGGATAAGCAGATATCTGGGCGAGGGAAAATTCGAAGAGGCGGAAAACACAGCCATGCACGGCCTGGCAATGTCAGTTATCCTGGCAATATTCCTTCTTGCGCCAGGCTACTTATTGCTTGACAGGCTTTTCTCGCTTTTTGGCGCAGCAGGCAGTGTTCTCACCCTGGCAAAGTCATACATGAACATTATCCTTCTAGGCATAGTCTTCATGTTTCCCGCCTTTGTGCTTCACAGCATATTCACAAGCCAGGGCGACACGAGGACTCCTGTTGTCATGATGGCAGTATCCCTTGGAATAAACATTGTGCTTGACCCCATATTCATCTTTGCCCTGGGCCTTGGAGTTGCCGGCGCAGCAATTGCAACAACAGTAACATTTGTGTGCGCCCTTACACTGGGGATGTATCTGGTCAGGAAAAAATCCAGGCTGCGGTTCAGGCGCGAGTCATTCGTGTTCTCCGGGCATACTGTCTGGGGAATCCTGAAGGTGGGTTTCCCTGCAAGCCTGATGATGCTCCTGATGAGCATATATGTCATGTTCATAAACCGGTTCATGGCGCACTATGGAACTGAGTATGTCGCAAGCTTCGGGCTTGCATCAAGGCTGGAAGTGTTTGCAGGCATGCCAATTATGGCGTTCTCTCTTGCGCTCATGACCCTCACAGGCATGTTTTACGGCCGCAAAGAATATGCTGTCATGAAAAGCACAGTGCGCTACGCAATACTCACAACTGTCGGGATAACTGCTGCAGTAGGCGTTGTTTTCTTTTTGGTTCCAGGCATGTTCCTCAGGATTTTCACCGGCGAGCCTGAGCTAATCAGGATAGGCAGCGCATACATGAGGGTGAATGTGTTCACCTTCCCTCTTATGGCTGTTGGCATGTGTACTGCAAGGGTAATGCAGGCAATGGGGTTTGGGGTTCCGGGCCTTGTCACAAACCTTACCAGAATAGTGTTTGTTGCTGTGCCGCTTGCATGGGTTTTTGTCTTTGTCATGGACAAGGGCTACCTGTGGGTTGCCTATGCCATGGTAATCGGCGGGATTGCATCAAACATCGTCGGCCTGACATGGCTTTCTGTCAAGTTCCGCAGGCTTTAGGGCTTCCCTGTCAAGGCTGGTCTTGGCTGCATGGCAGTCCCTGCAAAGGGTTCTGAGGTTGTCTTTTGAAAAGAGCTCCCCACCCATCTGCACAGGTATGATGTGGTCAATGTCAAGCTCCCTCTTCCTGAACCTTTTCTTGCAGATGCAGCACCTGTAGCTGTCCCTGCGCAGAACATCCTTTCTGACCCAGTACCAGCTGTTCTCACGGTTGTATGCAGTCATGCAGCTCTCTGAACAGTATGCCCGTCTGTTGGGAGGGACCGGCCCCTGGCATTTCCTGCAGAGAGGTCTTCCGGCCTGGTCAGTTTGCACAGGCGTATCGCGGATGCGAGGATACCTCATATGTTTTTTGTCAGGCGAATAGTATTTAAAGGCATCGGGAAGAAATATATACATGCCCGCTGCACCAGAGAATATGCCTGCAACCCTTGACATGCTCGTTTACAGGTCACGTACTGTGCCTTTTGGAATAAATAGGTTTGCAGACAGGGCATATCAGGCGCTGGACGCATGCTTTGAGCAGGCTTTTTACTCCAGGAGGCTTGGCTGTTATACTGCTATCACTGGGACAGGAGCACTGGTGTATGGTTTAGGAGCTGGTGCAGCTGTCGACAGGTCTGTTTTTTTCATGCACAGACATGTGTGGGCAGAGGCATTCTTCGGGGACTACGTAGCTATGCAGGAGCTCTGGCAGATGCAGGTTGGGGACTAAAATTTGCGTATCGCAGACTGGAGTTCAAGCAGGCGCCTTTCCCCACTGTCCAGGTCAACAAGCGCAGAGCGCGCCTTGGTGCGAAAATCAACCACGCGGTGGATGTCAAATAAATCTTGCTGAGTGCCAACCACCGGTCAAAGACCGGATGGCATGACAGGCACCCAGGAATCAATATGCTTTTAGCATTGTTTGGCAGGTGCCTGAATACTTCTGCTTGTCAAGATACCTTCTGTAGAATGCAAGATCATGGATGTTCCTGATGTCATAAGCAGGATTCCATAGACCTGAACCCCAGAAATATCCTCCATCCCATCTGTCATTCTTCAGCCAAGGCATTAGTCGAAATAGCATCTTGCCCACAAATTCTTTGAGCTTCTTGGCAAGCTCAATCTTTCTGTACATATCCAAGTCAAGAATCATATGAACACGATCAGAGTAAAACGAAAGCTTATCACAACGAATGTCGTAGAACTTGAATGCTTCCTGAAACAGTACATCAGTCAGTTCCCTAACTGCCCAGATATAACATAATATAGAACAATAATATTGTTTGGTATATCCCTTAGCATTGTCCGTG
>CAZFZC010000073.1:3316-6291 GCA_964523155.1 uncultured Methanosarcinales archaeon | reverse complement strand
GTTGGTACTTGGCGCATCACAGACTTCTATTCCCAGGCCCTCTGCGCCGATTACCTCTTTTTTGACCTTGTTCACTGTCTTTGTTGTGTTTACTGTTTTGTTTACCTGCACCACAGTGCCGTTGACTGTCACGTTTACCGGGACAGTGAGAGGGACTGTTATTTCCTCTGTTTCATCAAGCACAGTAATATTGTACTCGGGCAGGACTTCAAGGATGTAGCGGTTCTGCTGTTTCCAGAACGAGTATTTCCTCTGGTTTCCGGAGTATGTGTAGCTGGATCTTGTCCGCAGGGTTACAGTGTCCCCCGGCTGCAAATCCGAGGTCAGCCTGGCGTAGTCCTCTAGGTTTTTTACTGCCCTGCCATTAATCTCATATATAACCTCGCGAAGCATCGGCTTGTCCTGCGCAAACGGGCTTTTCATTCCCGCAACGCTTGCGCTTGTGTTTTTCCCGATGCTCCTTATGGCAACGCCGTCATTGTAAAAGTCCGGGTGAATGAGGATAACTGCAATGACAAGCGCGCCCAGCAAGAGCATGAACCTGACATTGCCAAACAGCTTCTTCCATTTATTCATTCTTCACCCTCTCCATATACAGCCTTAGCAGGCCGACATTTTGGATCCACGTGAAAATGATGTCAGCAAGCAGCCCGATGAGGAGTATTGCCATTATCTGTGAGAGTATCTCGGATGTGGTGAAAAGAAAGACAATTGTCACTGCGGCAAGTGTTGTAAGTGTCATCGTAAGCCCTGTTTTTGCGCTGTCAAGCACCCTGTCAAAAACCGTTCCCTCCTTTCGCCTGACAACCCTTGTTGAAAGCAGTATGTCGGTGTCTATGCTGTAGCCTATAAGCATCAGGAACGCAGCCACCCCTGCAGTGGAAAGCTTCATGCCAATTATGTTGACAATTGCCACAGTCACAATTATGTCTGATGCTGCGGCAAGAATGACAGCTGCGCTGGGAACAAAAGCCCTGAAATAAATGAACACAGCTATTCCCATGAACACGAATGCTACCAGAAGCGCCTTTATTATCTCCCTGAAAAAGCTCTGCCCCAGCGAGGGGCCGATGACATCCAGCCCGAATTCTTCGCTCTGCATGCCAGTAAGCCTTTCAAGGGCAAGAAGCAGCCTGTCGGTGTCCTCTTTTTCGGACGCGTCTGTCTCGACAACCACGGCGACCTGGCCTGTGGCAGATGAGAGGATGCGGGTCTCAAAATCAAATCCAGGCATCTCTGCTGACAATTCGCTGCGCATGCTCTCAAGGTCAACCGGCTGATTCGTAGGGATTGTCACTGTGGTCCCGCCTTTGAGCGACACCCCCCTGAGCACGAATTCCCCGGTTGTTGCGGCCTGGTATGCAATCTGGCCGACAGCAAGCAGCAGGATGATGAAGGGAATCCAGAGAAGGCGCTTGTAGTTTGTGTCATAAAACTCAATGAACCGGTTTCTTTTCGATACTGTTGGCACGACGCTTGGTGCAGGCTTTGGCAGTGCAGCAGCCTGCCTTTGTTTGCCCCTGATGCGCTTTTTCTTCATTTGGGCATGCGGATTTTACAGGTATTTTTAAAGTTTGTCCACTGCTTCGCTGCCTTTTCATAGGCCGGCTCACCAGGGTTTCATGAGTGCCCAGCTGCTTCGCACATTCTGAACATGTGGTAGGGTTTGGCGGGCTTTTGGCCTGAAGCAATCTGTTTGCCCCCTGTAAAACCCGGATTTGGCGCATTCCTGCACGCAAGGCTATGCTGCAACTGCGCAGTGCTCTGCATGCGGTTGCAACAAAACTGTGAGATGTCTTTTGCTTTCCACCCAAAGGCCGCACTTTCAGATGAAAACAGGGAGTTTTTGCCTGACCACCCAAAAAGAGGAGGACGAGCCTGACACTGAGAGTTCTGTCCTGACCGTGCCCGAGGCTCTTTAATGCGTATGGAGAGCAATTTGGAACTGCTGAGGCCGGGCACAGGGGGCGTTATCCTGCGCAGGGGGATGAGGCAGAGCACATATCTTCCCTGGGCACGGGAAAGTTTTCGCGCGCCAGAAGAGTTTTTGGCAAGCCTGTGCCAGCAGGGCAGCATGGAAAAGGAGTGGTGCAAAGACGCGCAAAAAGAAGCGTACACAAACAGAAGTGCACACATATCAGGCAGAGGTTTTCAGTGAGCCTTCTCAGTGACAAACCACGCTCCCCTAAACACAACGTAATGCACAACATCTCCTTCCTCAAGACGCTCAACAGGCACCCTGTCCATGAAGGCTGTTCCTGTTTTCAGGGTTTCAAGGTCTATTATCTTCTTGTCTTTCTTTGAAAGCAGCCTTGCCTTCCTAATCTGGATGTCCACTGTTTCAAGCTCTGTGTTCGAGTCAACCTCAAGATGCTCAATCCTGTCATTGAGGATGCCTGCAAGCCTGAGCCTGCTTTTGCTGTGCCCACGGCCTGTTTCAGCCTGGTTGCCCAGCACCCGGTAGGGCCGGTGCATATACACAATGCTATCTCCTTCCTTGATATAGCGGGCCTGCATCACAGCAGCCTTGTAAGCGCTGCCTTTATATCTTTTTCTGTGATTCCAACCATCTGCAGTCCAGAGCAGGCTTTCCTCAGGCTCCTCTCAAGGCTTTCTGAGCCAATCACAGAGCCTGCAAGCGCGTCCTCAATCCTCTCCAGGCCCAAACTCTGGGTGTATAAAGAAATCCGCCTGTAATCCTGACAGAATCAATTTTGCAGCCGCAAGGCCGTGCCTGAAAGCGGCGCAACAATGTTTCCAGCCCATTTCGCGCTCTCAAGCCTTCCACAGGGCAGACCCTGCGTCAGCCTGTCGCCCTTCCTGGGAAGCTCAATGAAGGCGATGCCTCCTGCGCGCTTAACGCCTGCATCGGTAATTCCGAACATTGCCGCGCCATCCTGCATCTTTACCCAGTTGTGGTTTTTCTCGTAGAGCAAGCCTTCCCGAATGCCATACTTGTCCATGCATATCACCTC
>CAZFZC010000073.1:0-3306 GCA_964523155.1 uncultured Methanosarcinales archaeon | reverse complement strand
CTCACCCAAACATGAGCACGCCAGGATTGAATATCATAACCATGCCAAAGATAATCATGAAAATCCCTGCAGCAAGCTTGAGTATCCTGCCCTGGCGCTCTGTCAGCCTTGCAGACCTAAACGTGTACACGAAGTTTGCAAGGATTGCAAGCAGGGGAATAATATAAATCAGGGAATAGGCGGCTGTCCAGAAAACATGGGCAAAGCCAATCTCAACGCCAAAGCTTTTCAGAAGGCTTGCCATGAAAACTGTTGGCAGTATGGCAGTGCAGCCGAGCTCAACAAGGTTAACGAAGACTGCCAGCATGAATGTTGCAAGGACAGCGCCTGCCAAAACCCCTGACTGCCCGCTTCTTATCCCTCTGGCGATTCTGCCTGCCTTCTGCATTATCCTCTCTCTGTGCTTCTCAGATATTGTGAGGGAAACGCCCTTTTTGAACCAGAAGAAATCCTTTAGATTTATTGCCCCTGCCCCAAGGATGGCTATTCCAAGCCAGAAAAGTATAGAGCTGCCCCATTTTTCCAGTGCGAAGGACCCTGCGATAATCATTGTCAGGATGAAAGCCATGTACATCAGGGCGCTTGTGAGAATGAATATCAGGCCTATCAGGAGCATGTCGCGCCTGCGCCTTGTGTAAGTCAGGAGGGAAAGCAGGATTATTAGCACAGTAAACGCGCAGGGGTTAAAGCCGTCTGCAAGGGCAACTATGAACACAAAGGCAGGAAACGGGGTGCTCTGTGCAAAATCCTTTATCACAGTGTCAGGCACACTCAGCGCAAGGCCGAAAAATGCCAGTATTACTGTTGCAAAAAGACCAGCGTACCAAACCCGCATTTTCCCGGATGCCCGGATTTTCTGCCTGAAAGCAAAGTATGACAGGAGGTAGGCCAGGGGCACAAGGAGGATAAGCGCAGGTACATAGCCGCTCTTCTTTGTTGCTATGGCCATGATATCACAGTGCTCGCTGTGCACCTTTTCCTCTATTGCAGCAAGTATCTGGTTTTGGTATCCAATGTATGCGCCGCTTATTGCGTCGGTTTCCAGGGGCCCGCTATGCTCTGAAAACCCGATAAACGCCCTGTCACCCACAAAGGTCAAGGGTACGCCGCTTGGGCTCACGTTATACTGCTTTGCAGTCCTTTCCCACTGGGTGCTCTCCTGGGATATCTCGTAGAAGCTGACATCAACCTCCTCGCACAGCCGGTCAATCTTCTCAAGGAGCGGCTTCTCATTCTGGCAGTGCGGGCAGGTCTTGCTGTAGAAAAACTGCACCTGAAGGGCGCTGCATTCCTGGGCAAGTGCGCCTGCTGTCCAAAGGAGCAAAACCAGAACTACGAGCAGCCTGAGTCTCATTTCTGTCAGGCAACAGCGTATTATATATAAATATTTATTCAGGGGGCCCTGGCAACAGAGCCTGATGGCACGCCGGCAGGCGGCCCTGGGCGGGCATGGCTTTTTGGCAGGGGGCCTGCAAAGGATAAATATAAAAACAGGGCTGAACCTTTGAGAAGCATGCTATACCAGGACCTTGCAGGCGTGCTCGGGCAGCTTGAGAAGAAGCCGAAGCGGCTGGACAAGATATCAATTCTCTCGGATTTTTTCATGAAGGCAGAGCCGGACGAGTTTCGCCATGCAGTAATGCTTCTGCTTGGAGATGTTTTTCCCCCGTGGGACAAGAGAAAGCTTGGAGTTGCTGCAAAGCTTGTTATAAAGGCAATTTCAGCTGCTACAGGCGCCAGCAAAGCGGAAATAGAGCGCCTGTGGCAAAAAAAAGGTGACCTGGGGATTGTTGCACGAGGGCTCTGCCAAAAAAAGACCCAGTCCACGCTGTTTTCTGCTGAGCTAACCATAAAGAAGGTTTTTGCGAACCTGGAGAAGGTTGCAGGTCTTGGCGGAGCAGGGGCAGTTGAACAAAAAGTCAGGCTGCTTGCCGAGCTCATAAACAGCGCAAGCCCCGCAGGCGTCCAGTACATTGTTCGGACAGTGCTTGAGGATATGAGGGCAGGAGTGGGCGAAAGCACCATACGGGATGCCCTGGCATGGGCGTTTGCAGTTCCCGGCATTTCTGATAGATACAGGGAAGAGGGCACCCTCAGCCTGTCTTCGAGTGAGAGGGCAGAGTACAGGGAGGCAGCAGACAGGATACAAAGTGTGCTTGACATTACAAACGACATAGGCGAAACTGCTGAAATGATTCGCAAAAACGGGATTATGGGTCTTAAGCCCAGGCTTACGCCGGGAAAGCCGCTCAAGGTCATGCTTGTTGCAAGGGCAAAAAGCGTGCAGGAGGCGTTTCTGAGGGTTGCGCCGCTTGCGCTGGAATACAAGTATGACGGGTTTCGCCTTCAGATACACAAGCAGGGGAGCAGGGTGACGCTTTTCACACGGCGGCTTGAAAATGTAACTGAGCAGTTCCCTGATGTTGTCAAGGCAGTCCGCCAATGCGTACGCGCAGAAAGCGCTATCCTTGATTCTGAAGCCGTAGGTGTTGACAGGGACACAGGCAAGTATAAACCGTTCCAGGCAATAAGCCAGCGTATTAGGCGCAAGCACGGCATAGACAACCTTAAGACGCAGCTGCCTGTAGAAGTCAATGCCTTTGACATAATGCTTCTTAATGGCCAGAACCTGCTTGACAGGGTGTTTAGGGAAAGGCGCAGGCTTCTGGAATCTGTCATCAGGCCGGACGAGCGCACCCTTGTGCTTTCAAGGCAGCTTGTGACGGATGGGGTCAGGGAGGGCGAGAAATTCTATGAAGAGGCCCTTGGCGCAGGTACAGAGGGAGTCATTGCAAAAAACCTTGACAGCCCCTACAGGCCAGGGCTTCGCGTGGGGTTCTGTGTCAAGGTCAAGCCTGTCATGCAGAGCCTGGAGCTTGCTGTTGTGGCAGCTGAGTGGGGCGAGGGAAAGCGAAGCGGGAGCCTGACAAGCTTCACCCTTGCCTGCCGCGATGAGGACGGAAATCTCAGGGAGATAGGCAGGGTCAGCACAGGAATCAAGGAGCTTGTGGGCGGCAAAACAAGCTACACTGAGCTTACAGAGGCGCTTAAGCCCCTTGTGAAAAGCCAGGCCGGCCGCAGGGTCACGCTTGTTCCGAAGGTTGTCTTTGAAGTCACATTCGAGGAGATCCAGAAAAGCCCAACTTACTCAAGCGGCTACGCGCTGCGGTTCCCCAGGTTTGTCAGGCTGAGGGAGGAAAGAAGCATCAGGGATATTGACACCCTGGAAACAGTAAGGGAAATGTACAGGACCCAGCGCCACAGGTGATTTATGATGACACACCCCGCCGCAAGCGGTGGGGGGAT
>CAZFZC010000072.1:0-6337 GCA_964523155.1 uncultured Methanosarcinales archaeon | reverse complement strand
AGCCGCCGGGAAGCAGGAACTCAACAATAATTCTGGAGGCGATTTACAGTGGATAAACGCCTCCTCATGCAGATGAGCAAGCGCCAGCTTGTCGGGCTTCTGATTAACTCAATGCAGTCTGAGACATTTGCCGTACAGGTGCCGGCCTCTGTGTTTGCAGGCAGGCTCAGCCCGCTTGAGGCTGCAGTGTGCTACCTGAGAACCGCATACGGGATGAAAAACTGCGCAGTTGCGAGGATTCTGCATAAGAGCCCGGCATCCACCTGGCAGGCATATAGGAGGGCCGGACATTGCGTGCCAGAGGCAGCTGCCGATTCGCCGGCAGTACCTGCCAGCGCATTCCTGCCGGAGCTGAGCGTGCTTGAGTCTGTTGCTGTCCACCTGAGAAAAACGCACAGCACAAGGGAGGCTGCGGGGCTGCTTAACAAAAGCGAGAAAACAGTGGCTGTTCTCCTGTGGCGCGCGCAGAACAAGCTTGGCAAAAAACTTATTAACTAGGGCCCTGTAAATGCTGCCATGGCCCGCATACACCCCTATGCATACGTTACAATTGGCGCTGTTGTGGCAGTGACATCGCTTCTTGTCCGGGGGCTTTTGCTCTTCGTCTTTGTCGGGACGGCAATGGTGTTCTGGGGTGTTGCAACGAGGCTTCTTGAGAGGCCGCAGAGAAAAAATATTGTGCTGCACTGCGCAAGGTGCAGGCGGCCCCTTCATAACGGCTTTTGCGCCTATTGCGGGCTAGAACACAGCAGGGGTCACCCACACTTCCACAAAGGCGGCCACTACCAAAACCAGCACGCCTATGAGCATAAGGTCCGCAGAGTCCAGTAGTATCCGCTCAAATTTTCTTGTGCCAAAGCTGTGCCTTACAAGTGCAATGGAGAGAATTCCGCCAGCCATCCCTGCCATGAAGTATGCGCCAATCTCAAGCACGCCGTGAAGGCTGTATTTGAACAGCCCGACTGTGAAAATCTGGACATAGTGCCCGGCCTTTGCCCAGCCGGTGGCTGTAACGCGCGCAAGGTTTTCAGTAATGTACAGGCCCATTGCTGCGCCAATGACAGATGCGTTCCAGGCAAGGATGAATATTGCACCCAGGCCGTAGATCAGGGAAAAGAGAAGGCAGAAGGTCATGACCTTGAGGTTGTTCAAAAGTATTGTCACAAAATGGCCCATCTGCGCAGCCATGCCGACAACGCCTGCGTTTATGCTGCGGAATGTCTCAAGCTGCGTCTGGAAGAGGACCTTGACTGAGCCCTCCGGCAGATTTACAACAGGCGAGAGCAGGGGCAGGAGCTTGGGCAGGAAAACATACCACAGCGCATAGGCAACGCTGTAGCCCACGAAAAGGAACAAAAACACCTCAAGGCCGCGGAAATGCTCCAGCAGAAGCTTTTTCTCAGACTCGATGCTCTCGTCCTTTCTTTCCTCATAGCGGATTGTGTTGTAAACTATCGGGACTGAGGCAAACACAGTCAGGAACACCATGACAAGTGATGAGTACTCGTAGAAAATCCACAGCGAAAGCAGAACTGCAACAGATGCGTACAAAAACCCAAGCAAAAACATCTGCGCAGGCCTTTTCTCTGCGCTTGCCGGGTTTGTTAGGCTCTCAAGGACCATTGCGCTGCTACTGCCTGAAGGGGTATTTAAAGATTGTTATGCGGGACAGCCAAACCCCTGGGGGACCTGGCGGGTTGTGCAGGCAGCAGCTGCCAGAATCTGCAGAAACTGCGCCTTGCTGTCTGGGGGTGCCTGCGCATGCCAAAAGGTTTGGGCTGGGGGCTGGGGGAAAACTATTTATAATCCGCCTGCCAACAGGAGGTATATGAGATTTGCAGTGCCTTTCCTTGTCTTCTGCCTGCTTGCAACGCAGTGCGTGGCGCTCGGAATTGCGCCAGCCAGGCACGAGACAGAACACGGCGGGGTGGTTGTATATAAGGTATACAACACGGAAAAGAAGGCATTTACTGCGAAAATTCGCATGAACGGAAGCCTCGCAGAATATGCTGCCCCCCAGACCGATGCGCTGGTGTTTGCACCGGATGAGATGTCAAAGACTTTTTCTGTTGCAGTTGATGCCCCACAAACCGCGCTTGCCGCAGACATTGTGGTAAGCGACGGCAAAAAGGAGGTGCGCGCGCGGCTGACCACTCCTTTTGGGCCGGGGCTTATCACCGGAAGCGCAGTCAGGGAACCAGAAACCGGCAGCGTCCTTGCGCTGGTTCTCGTAGGGGCCAATGTTGCGTATTTCGTGTACGGCAGGAGGCGGCCCGAGACTCCGCAGGAGCTGCTTTCATACCTGCAGAAGATTGACGACGAGCGCTTTTCTTTGCATCTTAAGCGCAACGACTTTGTGGAATGGATGCACAACCACCCGGAGCTTGCGTTTCGGCTCTATGACCTGAGGGACAGGCAGGATGTAATTGGCGCTGTCAGGCAACACACTGCGCCCCGCGAAAAGGATGAGGAAACCCTGAGGCAGGAGATGCTGGAACTCAGGCGCGAGCTTGAAACATTTGACTTCCGCGGCTTTGAGCGAACCCAATAATTTATATATGAACCCAAAATTCCCTTCTGGCATGGATTATGAGCAGATGCTGAAGCAGGCTTATGAGAACCTTCCTGACACAGAAGCAGAAAAATCCAGGTTCGAGATACCAAAAGTCCGCGGGCACATAGAGGGCAACAAGACTGTCATCAGCAACTTCTACCAGATTGCCGGCGCGCTTGAGCGAAAGCCCGAGCACCTTCTCAAGTACCTGACAAAGGAGCTTGCAACGCCTGCAACGCCCAAGAAGAATTACATTGTCTTTGGCACAAAAATCCCGGCCTCGCGGATAAACGAGCGGATTGAAAAATACGTTGAGGAATACGTTTTGTGTAGGGAATGCGGAAAGCCTGACACGAAGCTGATAAAAGAGGACAAATACCTGTTCATGAAATGCATGGCCTGCGGCAGCAGGCGTTCTGTAAAAGCATGAAGCACATAATTGTGTCTGGAAGGGTGCAGGGTGTTTTCTTTCGCGAGTCGGCAAAAGAGGCAGCAGAGCGCCTGGGCATTCGCGGGGTTGCGCGAAACCTTGGGACCGGCGATGTTGAAATTCTTGCCAGCGGAGACAGGATGAGCGAATTTATACGCTGGTGCAGGAAGGGCCCTTCTGCAGCCCGGGTAGAGTCAGTTGGGATAACAGACGTCCCGGATATTGGGTTTTGGGGCTTTAGCGTCGAAGCATCCAGGGATTCGCCCTGCATACCTCATCAACAAAAACGCCCGGCCGGAATATCCCAAACTCAGAAATGACTCCTGTGACAAGCATAGGGTCTATCCTTTCAAAAGCGGGGTTCATTACCACAACCCTTTTTGGGGCATTTTTCCATACTTCTGCCCGGTTCCTGTTTTCCATGGGCTCATCTATACCGTAGACTGACTTTGGGTCAAACTTCCAGGAGACTGTGCAGCAGTAGCTGGGTATCTCATACTTGCGGGCAATCTCAAGGAACAGCTCTGTCCCTATCTTGTTGACTATGGTTCCATCTGACTGAACCGCGTCTGCGCCAAAGAGAAAGAGGTCTGCGTTCTTGAGGGCGTATCTCGCCGCGCTGTCAACAAAGTGCCTGATGGGAATTTTGAGGGCAGCAAGCTCCTTTGCTGTTTTTCTGCCCTGAAGCATTGGCCGCGTCTCGGTGTTGTGCACCTCAAAAGACTTCCTGGAAAATTTTGCCTTCGCAAGCACCATCATAACTGTTGAGGAATGGCAGTGAGTGAAAACAACCATGCCTTTTCGCACCTTGTTTGCGCCAATCTCTGCAATCCTGCGCTCTGCAGCCAAAAAATAGCGGGTGACCTGCCTTATCCTGCTGTCCAGCTCTTTTACAAGCGGCCCCGCCCCCTTAATGTCAAGAACATAGGCAAGGGCGTTTCTCATGCAGGGCTCTGTCGGCCTTGCCAGCACAAGTTCGCGGCATGCTGCGCCAAGCTCTGCAAGAAGCTCCCTGTCAGAATGCGCCCTTGAGGAATGCACCACATGGCGCAGGGCCTTTACAGCTGTCTCGGCAACTGCCTGCGCGCCCTGGATTTTCAGAGTCTTTATGTCACGGACAACT
This sequence comes from uncultured Methanosarcinales archaeon, assembly GCA_964523155.1. Taxonomy (GTDB): domain Archaea; phylum Nanobdellota; class Nanobdellia; order Woesearchaeales; family DSVV01; genus CAYXZQ01. Next base: position 2,230 of record CAZFZC010000072.1, on the reverse strand, counting down.
TTTGAGAACCGCATCCGGCTACCTGCGCTTTCTGCCAACGCCCAGCTTTTTTTCTATCTTGCGCTCCTCCCTCAGAATCTCGGCTTCTTCTGCTGCAACGCGCCTTGTAATTTTCTCAATGTTTAGGTCCATTCTCGCAATCCTTCGCTCAAGCATAACGAGAATTCTCAGGCTGTAGACTATCGCAGCCAGCGTGCCGACAATAACTGCAAGAATAATGACGTTCATATCCATTTTCGCGACCTCCTTTTACTTAAAACATAGCCCAACTTATTTAAATATGTTTCTGTTGGCCTGCGGCACCTATAGGAATTTGCGGAAAATGAACTGCGCCCGGGGCCTGTTTTTTTTGGCCCAATTTCCACTGTGAGCATGAAAAAACATATGTAATTCTATATATCATATACCGCAATCTATATATTATATGCCGTGAAAAATGCATGGCTCCTGACACCTTGGTTTCCTGTAGAACAAGTGGAACTTTTTGGCTGTTTCTTGCCTTTGCATAATCTGGGCGCAAAGGCAGTTTCGGTAGCTGTTGACAGGACCCATTGCCTGTTATTGCCCGCCGTATTATGGTGTGCGGCGGGGCGTGTATTTTGTAACCTATTTTTTCTGTTTTGTCTGTTTTAATATAATATAATTAAATATATGCTTTTACATGTGTTGTTTATATTATTATTTTCTATATAGAAAATAAATATATAATATAATTATATAATATATAGTTAATATAGTTATTTATTATAGTCATTTATTATAGTCATTTATTATAGTCATTTATATATGTCTTTAGTTATTTATGTGTGCCTTTCAAAGTTATATACCTAAATATACCAAAATTATACCAGAAAATGTCCGGTAGGAGGAAACGGGCTGGAAAACAGTGGGACAGTGCACGAAGAACCGCCACTGGAATCCTGCCCCTACGCGTTTACGGATAGGCAGCATCCATGTGTCTGCTCTTCAAAAGACACCCACACATTACCAGGACACGGTCCTCTCTCGCCATATTTCCACAGGAAATAGGGGGGTGTCTATGCACGCCGAGAACAACAAATTATATAAACCCTTTCTTCTTGTGGAAACCTCATGGGGGAGGGACTTAAAAGCTTCTTTGAGACGTTTATAAGCAAGGAAAGCCTTTTCCGGGACAAGTCTGCGCTTGGCGCAGCGTACAGGCCGGACGAGATTGTGCACCGGGACAAGGAAATTGCAGCAGTTGCCCATATACTTGCGCCTGCGCTGAGGATGGAAAAGCCCTCAAACATGTTTTTGTACGGCAAAACCGGCACAGGCAAGACAACCGTTGCAAAGTATGTGTCTGACCAGATGCTTGAGGTTGCAAAGGATAAGGGAATTGAGCTTCGGGCAATTTACCTCAACTGCAAGCTGAAGAGGATTGCAGATACCGAGTACAGACTGATGTGGCAGCTTGTGAGGGAATTCGGGGTCGAGCTGCCGACAACCGGCCTGCCAACAGGCGACATTTTTTCCTTTTTCCAGCAGCTTATTGAAAAGAAAAAGCAGGTTCTCATAATTGTGCTTGACGAAATTGATCAGCTCGTTAAAAAGACCGGCGACGGGATAATATATAATATGACCCGGCTGAACGCAGACCTAAAGAACGTGCAGATGAGCCTTATCGGCATTTCAAACGATCTGCTGTTCATAGACAACATTGATCCCAGGGCAAAGTCATCCCTTTCCGAGGAAGAGATTGTTTTCCCGCCGTACAACGCCCTTGAGCTGCAGGACATACTGCGAAACAGGAGCGGCCTTGCGTTTCGCGAGAATGCGCTATCAGGCGGCGTGATTGAGAAGTGTGCGGCCTACGCAGCCAGGGAGCACGGCGACGCCCGCAGGGCGCTGGAGCTTTTGAGGGTGGCTGGTGAGATAACTGAGAGGGAAAACCAGAAGAAAGTTGCCATAAGCCACATTGACCGCGCAGAGGAAAAAATTGAGCGCGACAGGGTTCAGGACATTGTGCAGAGCCAGCCAAGGCAACAGCAGCTGACTCTTTACAGCATACTTCAGCTCAATGAGAAGAACAGGGACGCATTCTACACAGGCGAGGTGTATGACCTTTACAAGAGCCTATGCAGCAAAGCCGGCATGCGGCCGCTCACGCAGCGCAGGCTCTCAGACATCCTTGCAGAGCTTGACATGCTCGGGATTATCAATGCCAGGGTCATATCCAAGGGAAGGTTCGGCAGAACGCGCGAGATTG
>CAZFZC010000071.1:0-6345 GCA_964523155.1 uncultured Methanosarcinales archaeon | reverse complement strand
AGGACCCTTTACTCGCCGGTCTGGCAAAATAACATCACCAACATTTGGGACGCGCTGTACTTCAGCTTTATTACAGCAACAACCACCGGCTTTGGGGACATAGTCCCGACAGGCGCATTCAGGGTTGTCTCTGTTGTGGAAGTGGTGTTCGGCCTTCTCCTCCTGGCCTTTGTGACTTCAAAGCTCGTTTCAATAAAGCAGAACTCAATCCTGTCCGAGATATATGAGATCTCGTTCAATGAAAGAATGACACGGCTGCGCAGCTCTCTTCTGCTGTTTCGCCAGAACCTTGACAGGCTGATAATAAGGATAGAAGAGGGCGGTGTCAAGGGCAGGGAGATACGCGAACTCTACATGCATTTCAACCTGCTTGAGGACACCCTGATACAGATAGAGGTGCTCTTCAGCAGGACAAGAAAGACTTGGACAAAAGGCATCGATGCAATAAACAGCCAGCTCATTTTCAACAGCGTCGACAACAGCTTCCACAAGGTTGCCGAGCTTCTCAAGGTTTGCAACGGGGCAAAGCTTAAGTGGAAGCAGGACGTAAACCTGCAGATTATCAGGAGCTGCATGGAGAAGTATGAGAGCATCTGGGAGCTTTTGCGTTCAGGCTATCTGACCGAGAAGGGATCCAGGGACGCCAGGGAACACAGGAAAGAGACAATTGACGGGCTCATAAGGATTCTTGGGAAAAATGAGGGTTCAGCAAATCCAAAACAGGTACACTGAGCTCCTGCAAAAGTACGGCCCCCGGGGCTGGTGGCCCGTAACAATAAAGGGCAGGTGCACCTACCACCCAGGGGACTATTCATATCCCAGAACAGCAAAACAGCGTTTTGAAATCTGCATCGGTGCAATACTGACGCAGAACACAGCCTGGAAAAACGTAGAAAAGGCCCTTGGCCTTCTGCACAGGACACAGCTTATGCACCCAAAAAGAATTCTGGCTGTCCCCGAAGCAGAGCTGCAGGAGGCAATAAAGCCGTCTGGCTACTTCCGGCAGAAAAGCAAAAAGCTCAGGGAGTTCTGCAGGTATTACACTGGCCTGAAGGATGAGCCGTCCCGGGATGGCCTCCTCACGGTCTGGGGCATTGGAAGGGAAACTGCAGACTCCATTCTCCTGTACGCCTACAGAAAGCCGTTCTTTGTTGTGGATGCATACACAAGGCGGGTCTTTTCAGACATTTTGGCAGGCAAGGGAGACTATGACCAGATTCGCCTTATGTTTGAGAACAGCCTGCCTGCTGACTACAGGGTTTACCAGGAATACCACGCAGTAATTGTGGAGCATGCGAAGAGAAAGTTGCCATTGCATAGTTAAGAAACATCTTTAAATAATAATCACTGCCAAGGTTCTGACAATGGGCTTTGTTGACAAACTGAAGTTCTGGAGGCACGAGCCTAAGCTTGACCAGGACCTGGGCATTGACTTTTCAAACCCCGTGCCTGAGCAGAACGCTGGCCAGACACAGGAACCTGGCGAGCCGCAGGCCCAGCCCAATATTTTTCAGAGTCCCTATCCGCAGGAGCCTCAAAGGCCTGAGTACGGCACTCCCAGGTTTGCCGAGATGCGGCAGGAGCCTGCCTCCATCCAGAGGGACAGCTATGACAAGAACCTGGAGATTGTCTCAATGAAACTGGACAACATCAAGGTGGTGCTGGAAAACATGAACCAGCGGCTCGTTAACATTGAGCGAATAGCTGTTGAAAGCCAAAGGCAGGAACCGCCCAGGCGGCCAAATTGGTAAGCTACAAAAAAGGGCTTCTTGTCAGCCTTTCAGTGCTTGCAGCCGACCAGTTTGCAAAAGCCCTTGCCAGGAATTTTCTTGCAGAGCCGGTGTGGATTCTCAGGTATACCCAAAACACAGGTGCCGCGTTTTCGCTTTTCCAGGGGCACAACACTCTTCTAGCGTTCTTTGCACTCCTTGTAATAGGCTCGCTCCTTTATTTTTTTGACAGGTTCAGGGGGGCTGACAGGCTGGGTGTCGCGCTCATAATCGGCGGGGCTGCAGGAAACCTTGCTGACAGGCTCATTCACGGGTTTGTAATTGACATAATCGATGTGGGTTTTTGGCCTGTGTTTAACCTGGCCGATGCTTCAATCACTATAGGGGCGCTGATAATTTTTACTGCATCACTCAGAAATAGGTCTTAGGCAGCCTTGGTTCTGCCTGTGCCCCTGCTTGTGGCTTTCTTTGCTCTGCTACTTTTGGCCTCTTTCTTTTTTCCGGTTTTTCCCCTGGCTGGTCCTTGCTTTTTTGCCGCTGTTTTGCGCCTGCCAGGCTTTGGGCCAGGCTTTGGGCCGGGCTTTTTCCTCTGGGCTGATTTTACAACCCGGGCTTTCCCGGGCAGCTCTGGCAAATCCTCAATTATCACCTTGGGAACAGCTCTGCGCTTCTTCCTCTTTGTGTGCGCGCACGATACAAAAAGCCCTGCAAGGCCTGCAGCAAGCATGACAAAAAGCAGGCTCCTGCCGACATACACTGCAAAATGCAGGTAAAGCGTGTTCAGGACAGCCAGCGCAAAGTATAGGAGCAGCACAACACCGCCTGCAGCAAGCCTGTTTGCAACCCCAAACAGACCCACGCCGGAAAGCACCAGCAGGAAGAGAGCAAGATAAAACTCGCGTATGAACAGCGGAGAATCAAGCCTTGCAACCATCAAAGCTGTACCAAGAAACGTAATGCACGCAGCAAGCATCAATACGAAATATGTTCCCCCCCTCATGAGCAGGGTGTATAACAGCATAGTATATAAACATTTCTATTCAAAAGTAGTAAACTAGAACTCGTCCAGGTCATCCAGCTGCTGCAGGTATCCTTTTGTTTTCAGGATGGCGACCTGGTTCGGCCTGTATTTGTATATGACGTCCCCTTTCTCATCCCCGCCGTATTCCCACGGCTCAATCAGCAGAATGTCGCCTTCCCTGACCCAAAGCCTCCGCTTCAGCCTGCCGGGAATCCTGCAGACCCTTTCTTTTCCGTCCAGGCACCTGACATGGACGCGGCTTCCCCCAAGCCTTCGCTCCAGAATTCCCAAAACCTGGCCCGGCCTGGGCAGTTTTATTCTGATAATGTCAGGGTTTTCTTCAGCAGCCTTGGGCTTTGCCATTTTTGCACTGATTTGTATGTCTTATATAAATGTTTGCCCGGCTCATGCGTTAACCAACAGAAGCGCGCCCAGGGGAATCTGGCCCAAACCACAACCAGGCAAAAACATTTATACAACCAGCCCCAGGCAGGGTTCTCATGCGGCTTGTGTTCATCCTTGGTGTCCTGCTCCTGGCATCAGCCTTTACCCAGGCCCAGGTCTGTGTCAGCCATAATGACTGCCCGCTGCCGGACTGTATGGGTTCTGCCCGCTTCTGCAAAGACAATATGTGCAGTTACAGCCCCTGCCTGGTGCCTGCAGAAGCCAGCCTCTCACCAAGGGAGGGCGCCCCCCTGCCTGGCGAGGCTTTCAAAGACTATGAGGACGGAATTAACCTGAGCATAAGAACCAGGAATCCGGGCCCTGTGAGAAACACCCTGCTGGCTTCGCTTGGCCTGGGAGGCATTCTCATGCTGCTTCTCAAGGGTCTCGGGGTGCTTGGAATCGTGCTTGTCTGCGCGCTTCTCTTCATGCTTGCGACGAGCAGGGGTTTTCTGAAAATACTTGTGTTTCTTCTGTTTGGGGGCGCTCTTGCAGCAGGCATTGCCTTTTATGCCCTGAACATGGACGCAAAAGGCTGGGAAGGTGCGCGGATAAGCGACTTTTCTGATGCATCTTTCAGGCAGCTTGGTTCGAGGCAGATGGATTACCTGCATGGGGCAGTTGTTGACGCAGGCGAGTTCAGGATAGCAGGCGAGGGGGGAGAACTGGTCCTTACGGTTATTGAGAATGCAGGAAAAGATGGCCTTGGCCAGGTCAGGCTGGGCAGCCTGGCAGGGACTGTGGAAACAATATCAGGGGAGGAAGTGCTCCATAGGCCGGACAGCCTTGTCTTTGACGAGGACAGGTTCATATTCATCGTGTCAGGCGAGACGCAGGCAGCACAAGAGCTTGCAGGCGGGGTTGCTGCAGCCTACCCGCTTCCTGCTGAGAAGAGCAGGATATTTGGCGCAGACATCTTGCCTCCGAAGATAAGGATAGTGTCTCCTGACATAGGCGCTGTCACGAGTGAGAGAGCTCTCAGGTTCAGGGTTGAGGATGCAGGCTCCGGTGTCGGAGAAGGCATTCATGTGCGTGGCATTCCCGGCAGCCTTGAGTGCAGCGGGCCAGGCAAATCCAGGTCATGCGTCTTTATGGTTTCCGGGCGTTCTGGCCCATACAGCTACGACATAAGGGCTTCTGACATCGCAGGCAACACTGCAGAGGCACATGGCAGCATGACACTGGACACCCAGGGCCCCTACCTTGCGTTCTCATCGCCCGGCAACATGGAATGGACCAGGGAAAACAGTGTCAGGCTGATTTTTGCTGACGACCTGAGCCAGATTTCAGGAATTGCGGTTCGCGGTCAGAAAATCAACCTTTCCGGGTGCGAGGCACAGGGCAAAAAGACTGACTGCACGCTTAGGGGGCTTCTTTCCTACGGCGAAAACAGGCTTGACATTCTGTTTTGGGACTCTGCGCAGAACATGGCAGAAAGCATTCTGCAGATAAGCTTCGACAATACCGCCCCGGAGGTGTCTGTCAAAAACACATACACGCTGGAAATTGCAGAGGATTACCTTGACTATGTGCTGATAAACGGAAAGGCTGCTCACAACTGCGACACCGGCGAAGGGATTGCTATCTGTCATGCAGACGGGCCGATACAGACATACATGGCCGGCGATTATGCAGGCAACACTGCCAAAAAGGATTAAATTAATATATGCAATGCTTCTGCCACTGGAAAAAGGGGTGAACATTTGCAGTACAAAAAATTCATGCTTTTGCTTGCGGCTGCCTTTGCAGTGCTCTTTGTTTTCCTGCTTATTGCAGTTGCAGGAATCGGCGCCCTGGCAACCGGTGGCAATGTTGCCCTGATACCAGTGACAGGGACAATTCTGAGCAGCGGCCAGGCAGGGTTTGGGGGCACTGTTGCAAGCGCTGACACAATCGTTGACTTCATTGAAAAGGCAGATAAGAACCCCTCTGTTGAGGCCATCGTCCTGGAGATAAACTCGCCTGGGGGAAGCGCTGTCGGCTCGGATGAGATTGGCCAGGCCATAAAGGCGGCAAACAAGACAACAGTCGCGTGGATAAGGGAAGTTGGGGCGAGCGGCGGCTACTGGGTTGCCTCCGGCTGCGACATTATTATTGCGAACAGGATGAGCCTGACAGGAAGCATCGGCGTTATCGGCAGCTACCTTGAGTTTTCAGGCCTCATGACCAGGTACAATGTGACGTACGAGCGGCTCGTCACAGGCCCCTATAAAGACATGGGCTCGCCGTTCAGGGAAATGACAGGTGAGGAGCGCAGAATATTCCAGAAGCAGCTCGACATAATCCATGACTACTTTGTTCGGGAAGTTGCAGAAAACCGGAATTTGCCAGTGGAGGATGTCAGAAGCATTGCAACAGGCGCCTTCATGACAGGCCATGATGCAAAGAAACATGGCCTCATTGACATTCTCGGCGGAAAGGCCGAAGTGCTTGAATACCTCAGGGAAAAGACCAGTAAGGAGCCGCGGTTTGTCAGGTATGAGAAAAAAACCGGCATTCTGGACATTATTGCCGGAATGCGCGCAGGTGCAGGGGCGCATAACCTCCTTGCGGGCGCATCTGCTGCATACCTTGTGCAGTGACAAAACGTGATTTTTAAAGCAATCAAAAGCTTTATATATTAGCTTCTGCAGGAGTTGATGCGATGGGAGAGGACATACCAAAAAGGGCAGTTGCTGTGCTTCTTCTCCTAGCACTGACTGTTTCTGTTATCTCCAGCATTGCAGTAATCAATGCTGTTGAAAGCATGCAGTATGAGCAGGCCAGAGAACCTGCAGTGTCAGTAGGCAGTGGCGCACAGGCAGGTGCAGTCAGCCTGGACATCCGCGAGCCCGACAGGCAGGCAACATCCTCTGTCTCATTATCAATTAAAGGTGGTGGCTAATGGACGAACAGATTACGAACAGAACAATAGCATACTTGCTTGTTGGCGCAATTGCAGTAAGCCTCTTTGGCACTTTTATCAGCCTGAACAAGCTTGACAGGCTGGCTCCTGCGGGGCTTGGCGAAATCACAGGAATGGCTGCAAACGGAACGGGCTGGGTGCAGCTTACTGTATCCGGGTTTGCATCTTTCAAGGTAAATGACAACGTAACTTTTGGTTCAATCCAGCCGCAGGCAGTGCCAATTAACATAACTACCAATATAGAC
>CAZFZC010000070.1:1247-6358 GCA_964523155.1 uncultured Methanosarcinales archaeon | reverse complement strand
GGTCGCCTCCTGCATCGACATCTCCGCAGTAGCCCACAGTGAACGTGATGTTTTCCGAATCGCTGAGGTCGCCGTCAGTTACGTAGACCGTTAGGTTATGCATGCCCCTGTGCGAGAGCAGCGGCGTTAAGTTTATTATCCCGTAGTAAGACTGGTTGGAGATGTTGAACGCGCTGTTCGGATCAATTTTAAACCATCTGTAGTTCTGCGCAATGTCAAATATGAGTATGTTGTTGTCATAGATGTTATCGTTGTGGTTGTCAGGATCGTCTGCAAAGAGATAGCTGGTGAACGGCACGTGCAGGTATGCATAGAGGTCACCGATGGCAGAGAGCACAGGAGCATCGTTTGTTGCAACAACCTGGATGGTGTTGCTCAGGCTGTCATTTTCGATTCCGTCGCTGGCCGTGAAGGTAACTGTGTTTGAGCCGACATCGTCGTTCTGCGGAACCCACCAGCCCCTTGCAGAGTTAGAGGTGAGCTGGATGAACGTGAAATTCTTGGTGGATGTGAAGGTTATTGCATCTCCGTCGTCGTCAGTTGCAGTAAGGTTGATTGTGCAGTTCTGCCTTTCATAGCACACCATGTTCGGGAAGGGCTGCAGGATTGGCGCAGCATTGAACCTGTCTATCTCCTCGTTTCTTGTTTCTGTTGTGATGTGGCTTAGCATGTCTGTCGCACTCACCTGGTAGTAGAGTATCTCGTTGAGATGCGTGTTCCAGCCGCCAACAGCAGCGCTTGTTATTGTGTATGAGTAATTGTTGCCGCCCTCGTCTGTCATCTGGAAGGGGCCGAACCAGCCCTCTGCATCGAACTGGTACCTGAATGTGGGCGGGTTGCTGCTGTTCCAGGTTGTGTCTGTGACAACAACGCTAAACACTGCATCAGATACAGTTGCCTCGTCAATGTTTGAGGGGCTCATGCCCCAGCTGCTTAAGATGGGGTCTAGGGTGTCAACAATAATTGAGTCCGATGCAGAGTTTCCGTAGTTGCCCGCAGAGTCCCTCGCCCAGACGTAGACAGTGTTTGTCCCCTGGCCTGCGCCGGTCAGGCTTCCCGGGGACGCGCTGTCGCTTGTGCCCTGGTTTGTGCCCTGGTTGTTTGAGAAGCTGTAGTAATATGTGCTAATACCTGATGTTGCGTCGGTGAACCCGGACCAGGTGAAGTCAACTGTTGTGCTGTCCAGATACGGCGAACCTGCCTCACAAAGGACGCTTCCGGGGGAAGGGGCTGCATTGTCGTATCTCAGCACGTAGATTTCGTCGGATGACATCGTGTTGCCTATAGTGTCACGGCACTGCACATAGAACGTGTTGCTGCCCTGGCTGCCAAGGGCTATTGAGTCAGTGTGGCTTGTTCCGGTGCCAGCCATTGTGGAGGACTTTGTCGCATAGGACAAATTTGCAGCTGTGTCGTACTTGCAGGTTGAGTCCTCGTCTGTTGTGACAGTGACAGATGCGGGGCTTGATGTCTGCCAGGTGTAGTTCACCGGGCTGTACTGGGTGATTGCAGGAGGGGTGCTGTCAAGCACAAACCAGGCTGTGCCGCTGGTCCTTGAGGGCGCGCCGCCGATGTTCTCCTCTACCCTCCAGTAATACGTGTCGTCAGGGAGGGCCTGGCTCGAATTCAGGGTATAGTTAAGGCCTGTTATGCCGTTTATAGTCAGGGCTGGGCTGCCAAAGCCAAAGTCGTCGTCAATCACTAAGTCGAAGGTATAGCTTGCGTTGAAAAAGCCTATCCAGGAAAAATAAGGCGTTGTGTCGTTTGTCCCGGACCCGTTTGCAGGATTTTCAGGGGTAAGAGGGGTGTTGATTGAGATGTTTATTTCAACAGCATTTGGAACAGCAACATTGTACATCCATGTGCTTCCGTTGCTTGTCAGGCTGCCGACAGTGTTGTTTACAACAACAAGGATGTCAACATTTGACAGGCTGTCGCTGACTCCCGGTGCAGTTGCATACTGCCCAAGCGCGTTGCTGCCTGTGCTTACCGACAGGTCAAGGTTTGTGGTTCCTGCATCATACACGAACACCTCAATGTCTGCGTTGCCCTGTCCTGGGCCTGTTACATACCCGCTGATGCCAAGGATCTTAGCTGCACTGGCAAAGCCTGCGCTAAGGCAAAGCATCAGTATAATGGCAGCAAGTCTAGTTTTTCGCATTTTTCCTGTCAAGTATTATTATTACTGCAAGCAGCGCTCCAAGCAGCGCAACCAGTAAAACGAGGGGTTTGCCTTCCCTGGGGTTGCTTCCTGTTTGTGGCACAGGCAGTTCCTGCAAAGGCCCTTGCCCTGAAGCCTCTCCATCGCTGTGTTCTGTTTTCTGCTCTGTTTCACTATCTTTGGAAATACTGCCGGCATCTTCCATGATGTCCTCTATTGTGGGCACCTTTGCAATGCCTGACGGATAGCCACCGCCACCTGCACCGCCTCCACCGCCGCCTCCACTGGACGGCGATTCTGTCTTCTCCTGCACAACCACCGCATCGGGCGCAAATTCCATGTCCAGCATGATTTTTGTGCCGGGCAGAATATTATTGTATGTCTTCTCATGGAGCAGTTCTTGGCCTGCGTATGCATATACTGCAATTGTCAGCTTTTCAATGCCATCTGTAGTAAGGACTGCAGCATACTGCCCCAGCGCGTTGGGTGCTGCCTGGGCCTTCGCAGCCACATCTCCCTGAAACGAGGCCTTTACAAGAATAGTTACATCATCGCGGCCCTGCACAGTGCCGTAGACTGATGTCGGCACAGGGATTGCGCAGGCAACGGCTGCAGCTATGCAAAACACAACGATTGCAGTTGTTGTCCTTATCATTTTGTGTAGCTCAGTGTTGTGTTGGCAGTTGCCTGAATTATGAAGCACTCAGCCGGCCTGAATGTTTCAATGTTTCCTAGCCCGAAGGGGTCAAACCAGTAGCTGTAGTTTCCGTACTGCTCGACATACTCGTATATCCAGTCGAAATCGCCTGCAATTGATGCAGTTGCATTTGTCCTGTTTGTGATTTCGTTGACCCAGCCCAGATAGTTCCACCTGCCGTTGTCGGTTATCAGCTGCTCGGTTATCCTTGTGTTGTCGGTTCCTGCGAATGTCACAGATGTGTTCCCTGTGGCCTGGATTATGTAGCATTTGCCAGCATGCATACTATCAAGGTTGCCGAGCCCGAAGGGGTCAAACCAGTAGCTGTAGTTCCCCCCGTACGGGTTGTACTCATAAACCCAGTCATATGAACCCTTCAGGGTTCTTAGCACAGCTTCCCTGCTGGAATTTTTCGGGACGAGCGGCAGGGACACATAGTTCCACCTCCCATGGGCTGTCGTCAGGTTTATGTCGTATTTTCCCGCTGTCTGAAGAACTATGCTCTCTGAGCCGTCCTTCCAGACACCCAGCCTGTAGTACCTCTGTGAAAAGAGGTGTGCGTTAGTATCTGTGTAATTGTCACCTGCTATCCCGGCCGCCACTGGCGCGAAGGGGCCGTCAGGGGAGCCCGATGCATACACAGTGTAGTTGTCAACGCTTCCGTTCATCCATGTCAGCAGGATGCTCTGGTTGTCAGGGGCAAGCTCTGCTGTGAAGTTTTCGCCGGGAAGATAGCGTATGAGAGCCAGTGAAACACTGCCAGTGGCGCGGCCGGTAATCTCTGCTGCAGGCTTTTCAAGCTCAAGGGCTTTTTTGTAAAGCAGAATCTGGCTTGTCAGCGAGAAGGCAAGAAGCACTATGGAAAACAGCGCCAGCATGTTGTTGTCCACCTTCATATAAGTTCAAAGCCTCCCTGATTTTTTTTTCTGTAGGCCTCAGTTGAGCGGGCCAGGTTCTTTTTGCTGACTGACACCCTGCCTGCCTTCTCTGCAAGCTCCTGCAGTATCTCCTTGTGCTCTGAAAGCTCCGGCGTGTCAATCTTCTTGAGAAGTATTCCTTCGCCGGTTATCGTGTACATGAAAAAGCCAGTGCCCTCATCAATTCCCAGCTCGCGGCGGACATCCTTTGGTATTACTATCTGGCCCCTGCTGTCTGCCTGGACTATCCTGGGATATTTTTTCATGTTTTTTCTGATTTTCAGATATTTTATCTTATTATACGAATAATATTGCAATATATCAACGTAATATTCTGATATTCAGAATTATTGGGCAACTTATATTTAAAGATTTCTAATTTAGTATAGTTAATTGTATGCTAACATATTTTCTGCACAACATAAACTTTTATATACCTGCGCCTGCATTTGTCTAACCATGGCCAAAATGCCGTTTAAGGCGTCTGAGGGCAACTTCAGGCTGACAGACTTCTCATGCCTGAGGGATTTTGTCGTAAGCAATTCAGTCAGGAGTGTGCCCAGTGTCATCAGACAGAAGCAGAACGGCGAGGATGGCGTCCTGTCAGGATTCTAGCGTTTTTCAGATATTTTAGGATATCTTGGGCTTCTTGGGGTCTGGTTGAGGGCTGGCACTGCCCCTGCATGGCAATTCCGGTTCTGTTATGTTTTTTATCCGGCCTTTCCGGAAGTTTTCACTGGACACTGGACAATCACTTGTGAGCTATTTATACCCTTTCTGCCTTACAATGCCAAGCAAGAGCTTAGTGCTCTGCCGTGCAGGCCAAAGCCTGCAGGGCGAAACTTCCGCGCCGCCTGTGATGCACGAGGACCAAAGTCCCGTGCAGAGGCGGTGTTGAAACAAAATGCGAACAGCAAGGAGGAAATAAAAATGGAGAAGGCAAAAGAGGCACCCAACGTGCCTGAGATGAAATTTAGGGCAGGGGCAGTTACAGCAACTGTCTGGCAGAACACAGGGCTTCGTGACGGTGAGGTCACGAGCTTCAACACCATTTCTTTGGAGCGAAGCTACAAGGACAAGAACAACGCCTGGCAGAACACTGCGTCCATGCGCATCAATGACCTGCCGAAGGCAGCGCTTGTCCTGAGCAAGGCCTACGAGTACCTTGTTCTCAACCAGCAGAGCAAGGCTGTAGCCTAGAAAAAGAAGTGTTTTTTGTTGTGTTTTGCTGCCTTTTTCCGGGCAGCAAAGACACATTTTATGATGGCCCTGGACGGTATTCCGAAATATTGTCAGAGAACCATATTAAGGATTGCCGACACCAGATTTCACCCCC
>CAZFZC010000070.1:0-1237 GCA_964523155.1 uncultured Methanosarcinales archaeon | reverse complement strand
CTTCCAGCTGTCATGGCTGGATTTGGCAAACATTAAAAACCAAAGGTGATAACCAATGCTAGCAAAAAGACAGAGTGAAGTTGTGATGGAAAAACCAGAGATTGATAATGCCGATACCAAGAAACAGGCGAAGCCGCAAAAAAAGGAGATAGAGGTAAGGTACCTTCCGGGCGTGGGCCCTGCGACAGCAGAAAAGCTTTCTGCAGTGGGCTATGACAACGTGCTCTCAATAGCAGTTGCAAGCCCGGGCGAGCTTGTGGATGCAACAGGAGTAACAGAGCTTTCTGCAAGGAAGATGATAAACGCTGCAAGGGATGCCCTTGAGATGGGCTTTGAGGGCGCAGACGAAATACAGAAGCGAAGGGAGCTTGTTGAGAAGGTCTCAACCGGAAGCCAGGCTTTTGATGGCATCCTTGGCGGGGGAATTGAGACCGGCTCAATAACTGAAATTTTCTCAGAATACGGCGGCGGAAAAACGCAGATGGGCCACATTTTCTCTGTCAATGTCCAGAAGATGAAAGAGGAAAAGGAGCCTGTTGCAGTCTACATTGACACGGAAAACACATTCAGGCCCGAAAGGATAAGGCAGATTGCCCAGGGCACGGGAATAGACCCTGATCATGTGCTAAAGCACATCAAGGTTGCAAGAGCCTACAACTCGGACCACCAGATGCTGCTTGCTGAGAAAGTTGAGGATCTCATAAAAAAGCAGAACCTCAATGTCAAGCTTGTTGTGGTTGACAGCCTGACTGCCCATTTCAGGGCGGAATTCATAGGCAGGGGAACGCTTGCGGAGAGGCAACAGAAGCTAAACAGGCATATGCACATGCTGCTCAAGCTTGCTGACCAGTACAACCTTGCTGTTTATGTCACAAACCAGGTGATGGCAAAGCCGGATGTCTTCTTTGGCGACCCGACAGCAGCCATCGGAGGCCACATTGTGGCTCATGCAAGCACCTTTCGCGTATATATGAGAAAGGGCAAGAAGGGCAGTAGGGTAGCAAAGCTTGTGGACAGCCCGAACATGCCCGAGGCAGAAGCCAACTTCTATGTGGAGGAAGGCGGGCTTAGGGATGTGTAAGAGGGCAAAATTCAGAGTGTTTTTTCTGCTTTTTTTTTCAATACCTTTATATATGATTGCAATAAACTTTGCTCTCAAACCGCTTCAAGCGGCAAAATAGGTAAGGTGAAATAAAACATGTACGGAAATAGAGATAATAACAGGTTCGTCCCGGTT
>CAZFZC010000069.1:1222-6384 GCA_964523155.1 uncultured Methanosarcinales archaeon | reverse complement strand
ATCATATCTTACATTTTAGGAGCTATTGCAATAGGAATAGCAATTTATGGTATAATAACAAACTCCCCTAATCATTAAAATGAATATCCATAAATCAAAAAAGATAAAAACCGGCGCTAAACTAAAGGTTTATCCTCTAGGCGTTATTGAAGAGCCTTCAGGCTTCTGTGATATCTTAAGCAAAGAGTGGGGGCATGTCTGCTGCGTAATCTCAATCCCCTGCATAGATGAGAAAGAGGAAATCCAGTTTGTTAAAGATAAAGGCGAGTTTGTACATTGGGATTCAGACGGATTTCCAGATGTATATTTAAAAAATAAGAGAATAACATTTGCAGCTATGAAAAAAGGCTTAAGATTACTGGAAAAAGACCTTAATAACAGGTTTTCATATAAGCTGATTAAAAAGAATTTTTTTGAGATATGCACCAAGACAAAAAGGTAAAAATAACATGAATAAATGTTTTCATTGCGGCAAGAAGAGCAGAAATCTTATGTTTGTAGAAGAAGATGAAGATGAGAGGATTTATCTTTGCAGAAAGTGCAATGATGAGCAAAATAAATCACTTAAAAAAAGATTGGAACATACTAAAAAAATATTTGGTTTTCCAAGCCATAACAGGACAATGAGGCTACTTAAATCGTGGACTGGAGAATTTGAAGATATAACAATAGACGAGGATAAATCTATTTTGCCTAAATGGTTCTTGGATAAAGGTCTTATGAATATGTATGATTTTCTTAAATCAAAAAAAGATATTACTGATGAGATTGAGAGATTGAAAAAATCTGCAAATAGAAAAAATAGAAGCAAAGACGGCAAAAAATGTGATTTATCAATGCTAAAAAGAGCAAAAGAAGAGTTTAGGCAATTCAAGATAGAGTATTTTCAAGCATCAGATGTTGAAAGGTTGTTTAAGATGCTCGTAGAAAAGGAGGATGATTAAAATCAGAGAAAAGACGATAATGACCTTTACTCATAGGAAAATCAAATCTAGAAAATACAAAGGTTTTGATATTAAATTCTGTGAGATGATGGTTAACGATAAAAACAAACAGGTTTCTGCCTTATACATGAGTCCAAGACATAAAGAAACTATTTTTGATGCAAAAGCAGATAATGAGAACAAAGCTTTTGAAAAAATAAAGAAGATTATTGATGAAAAAGAAAAAGGCCCAATTCCTAAATTTAAGCCATACTGTCGGGATTGTAAAAAGACGCTTACTGAAAAAAACATTTTTCCTTACAGCTATACACTGCCTAACGGAAAAAAGAAATTCTTTTGTAAAGAATGCACTCGCATGGATATGATGATTCCAAAAAGAGATTTTCTTAAAGAAATTAGATGGAACGAGAAAAACAGCGATCATAAAGCAGCAATAAAAAAGGATAAGATAATTTGGAAGAAAACATGATAAACTAGCCCCCGAGAAAATAAATAGTTGTAATTAGTATACAATTATAGAAAAAGTTATCATGTCAAAACAGGCTACCTGAAAAACCCGATGTCCCAGCCTGATGCAAGTGCATGGCGCCTCATCTTCCACTTAGGGTTTGTTGCAACAGGAATTCCAACAGCCTTAAGCATGCTGATGTCAGAGTTGTTGTCGCTGTATGCGTAGCTTCTGGCAAGGTTCAGGCGGTATTCTTTGGCCAGGCTGCGTATTACCCTTGCCTTCTCCCTGCCAAACACAACCCTCTTTGTCCTTCCGGAAATAACCCCGCTGTTGACTTCAAGCAGGCTGCCTATGAACAGGTCCGCAGGCAGGTACTCCTTGGCCCTTCCCACCATGAGCTCAAGTGAGTTTGTGATAACTGCAACAAAGTGTCCTTTTCTCTTGTGCCATTTCATCCGCGCAAGAGCCTGGCTGTAAAGGCGCCTGGAAAGCACCCTGTCAAAATAGCTGTCGCAGAAAGCCTTCTCCTCTTCATAATCCCTGCCCTTAAGGAAAAAATACACCTTTCTGAAAAACTCCTCGGGGTTTTTGCGGCCGAAATAGTACATCAAAAACATAACGAGAACCCGCAGAGACAGAAAAAAACCCACCCTGCCTGAAAGAAAGTAATGCGCAGCAGTCCTTATTCCGCTGTTGCCCTTAAGTATCGTGTCGTCAAGGTCAAAGAAGGCTGCTATCATCCGGAGTGTGATTCTGCACGCCGTATATATATTTTTTGGGCTGCATCCAAAATCTGCAGGAATATGGCTGCCGCAACGCGGCAAATGCGCCCATGCAGTATGCAGCCATACCAGGGGGGTTCTCAAAGCCTGGGCACGTCCGGTTAAACGCCCGTGCCCCTAAAGGTTCGGACTCCTGCCAAAGGCCAAAAAGTTTTAATACACAAGCGCAGTTTTTTCTGCGCATGGGCCTGCTGGACACTGTTCTAACGGAAATAAGGCTGTCGCCTAAGGAATATGCACAGGTTCTCTCCAGGGCAGGGGAGTTCATGGGGTACCTGAAAAAACAGGCTGCCCTGCACAGCATCAAGGCCAGACCGGTTCTTGGCGGGAGCGCAGCCAAGGGAACACTTACCAGGGGCGATTTTGACTGTGACATATTTATGGTCTTTGATGAGAATGGAGACATAAGCAGTAAGCTCAGAAAAATCCTTGAGGGGCTGGATGCAGAGGTTTTGCACGGTTCCCGCGATTATTTTGAAGTGCACAGGCATGGTTTGCGCTATGAGATAGTCCCTGTCCGCAGGTGCAAAAAGGGCCATAAGCCTGACAATGTTACAGACATGTCTGTGCTGCACACTGACTGGATGCTTGGGAAAATCCGGGAAACTCCCGGGCTGCGCGATGAGATTATAATTGCAAAGGCCTTCTGCAAAGCGCAGGGGGTTTACGGCGCAGAAAGCTATATTGCCGGGTTTTCAGGCCATGTCCTTGACATACTTGTTGCCTGCTACGGCTCCTTTCTTGGGTTGCTTAAGGCATCGCTTAAATGGAAGCCCTACTTTGTAATTGACATTGAGAATCACGGGGCAGGGCTTAACAGGAGCAAGATTTCCCCCCTGATAGTCATAGACCCGATAGACCCTGAAAGGAACGCTGCTGCTGCGCTTGGCAGAGACAAGCTCCAAAAATTCAGGGAACAGGCGCGCCAGTTCCTCATAAGCCCCTCAAGGAAATATTTCCGCAGAAAAACCCAGACGCCTGCCAGCATACAAAAATCAGCAGGCAGGAGGGTGGCAATAATACTCGAAGCCCTGCCGGGAAAGGGCAAAAGGGACGTAATCGGGGCGCGTCTGCTCAAGGTATATGTGCACATCAGAAAGCAGCTTGCGCTGCATGGCTTCACTGTATCGGATTCCGGCTGGCAGTGGGGCAAGAGTGCCCTCATGTGGTACTATGTCACGGAAAAGAGGCTGCCTGAAAGAAAGGTTCACCAGGGCCCGCCGGCCCGGTCAGGCAACGCCGCCAGGTTCAGGGAGAAGCATCCTGGCTGCTATGAGAAAAACGGCAGGCTCTTTGCAGTGATCAAAAGGACATTCACTGAGCCAAAAGAGCTTGCAGACAGCCTGATTTTGGGCAGCTATGTCACTGAAAAGGTTGCCGGCATAAGGAGGCTGAAATGAGCCTTTTGTACCTGACATTTGTCACAATGCTCCCTTTCCTTGAGCTTCGTGCGGGCCTGCCTTACGCAATAATTGCCTTGAACATGCCCTGGCCTGCGGCATTTGCTTACTGCACTGCAGTCAATTTCCTTCTGGCAGTTGTCCTGTACCCGGCACTGGACACAATCCGGCGCACAGCAGAAATTCTGCCGGGCATGGGCAGGGCATACAGGCTTTATGTAAAAAGGGTGCAGAGGAGGTCCGCAAGGTATGTTGAGCGCTACGGGCTTATTGGCCTTGCGCTTTTCATCGCAGTGCCGCTGCCAGGCTCAGGCGTGTATTCAGGCGCGCTTGCTGCCTACATCCTTGGCATGAAATACAAAAATTTTTTAACTGCTGCTGCATTAGGTGTGCTAGGCGCGGGCACTGCAGTGACTGTTATTGTGCTCTCAGGCTCGCAGCTGTGGGGGATTGGTGCACCATGAGGCAAAAGCAAAACATACTCCTTTTTGGCTTTGGAACCCTGGCTCTCCTTGCCAGCTTCTTCCTTGACAGGGCAATATTTACGTATGTGCAGGCATCGCACAGCAGCGCCCTTGATTACATATTCGGATGGCTTAGCTCAATTGTAACAATGGTTGTGGTTCTCCTTGTCATGACTTCCCTTTTCCTCTGGGAGGAGAAGAAAAGGGACTGGATTATTCCTCTGTGGGCTGCAGCAGTCCTCGGGTTCATCCTGTCCTATGCCCTAAAGTTCATTGTTGCCCGCGAGCGTCCAGTGCCCCAGGAGCTTTTTGGCCTTGCCGACTACTCGTTTCCCTCATCGCATGCAACAGTGTCTTTTGCAGTCCTGCCAATCCTGGACAGGGAATATCCGTCGCTGAAATGGTTCTGGCTGCTTTTTGCCGTGCTTGTGGCCCTATCGCGAATATACCTGCAGGCACATTACCTGAGCGATGTGGTCTTCGGGATGCTGCTTGGTCTGGCAGTGGGAAAAACTGTGCTCTTCCTAAAGAGGAAACATGGAATATAGCATGGCCTTTGAAATCCGCAGGAAAGTATTCCATGCCCTGGGCTGCATTGTCCTGCTCCTGCTTGTTGACAAGGGCCTTTTCACATGGGTGCATTTCCTTGTCCTTTTGATAGTAGGCTCAATACTCTCGTACTTGTCCACGCGTGTAAGGGTTCCTGTAATTGCCTGGTTCCTTGACACTTTCGACAGGAAGGGCCAGAGAATTCCAGGAAGGGGCGCCCTTGCCATGGTGCTGGGGTTCTTTCTCCTGCTGCTCTTTGTAAGGGACATGCACATTGTGTACGCCTCTGTCATGGTCCTGGCATTTGGCGACACATTCACAAGCTTAATAGGGCTAAAGCTTGCGCAGGCCAAGCATCTGAGAAAGACCAGGCACCCTTTCAACGCAAGGCTTTTGGAAGGCACGCTTTTTGGCATTCTCGCTGCCAGCCTTGGCGCGATGCTTTTCGTAAGCATTGCAGAGGCAGTCGCAGGCTCAGTCCTGGCGATGACTGCCGAGAGCATAGAAATAAAGGTGGGAAAGCACGCTGTGGATGACAATGTGCTCATACCGCTTCTGGCGGCAACAGGGAT
>CAZFZC010000069.1:0-1212 GCA_964523155.1 uncultured Methanosarcinales archaeon | reverse complement strand
ATACGGTTTATCTGAGAAAGATATTAATACCAGGTATGCAATTTGTTCAGCGGGTGATGCCAATGGGCGCATATACAATGATGAACACCAGCCTGTCAGGTGTACATATCATGGCATTATGCCAGATAGTAAGCCAGGGCAGCAGCGGGTCGTTTGAGGCAATGCTTGGTGAGCTGTGGAATGAAGTCAAGTCAAGCGGCAGCGCAAGGGAAATCTCCATGGAAGGGGCCGGCGCGCGCATAAGGGCAGAGGTAAAGGCTTACTCGCCCGGCGTAGGTATTTGGTTGTTGGAATATTACCCTGCCACTGGCAGCAGGCAGGCTGCCGGTTCAATGGAGGGATTTTACGCTGACAATACAGATGCCCTGCCAAAAACAGACAATAGTGGCTTGAAACTGCAGCCCAGATACCTTGTTGGATATGAAGTCTGACCCGCACTGCCAGACAGACATGCCTCCACATACAAAGCATACGAAACAGGAAGGGCTGGAGCAAAGTCACATTTGCCAGGCTGCAAATTTTTCTGTGTTTAGGTATAGCAGGCAGACAGGGGGCAGGCCTGCAAACCTTTAAATAGACTGCTGTTGTCCGCAGCACCAATGCTTGACACTCTCAAAAAGGCCCTTACCCAGGACGGCTTTACTGACATTCTTGGGCAGGGCAGTGCAAAGAAACAGCTGTCAGGCGCGCTTATCGCCGGCAGAAACATTGTGATATTCGGGCCTCCGGGAATCGGCAAGACAACCCTTGCAAAGAACCTGGCACGCCTACTCCCTGACCTGAAAGTGAACGACTGCGGCTACAACTGCCTGCCAGGAAAGCCTGCATGCCCCTCATGCAGGACTGGCACAGGGAAGAGAAAAATTTCCCGGGGCACTGAACGATTTGTCCGCATCCAGGGCAGCCCTGACCTGACTGCAGAAGACCTTCTTGGAGACATTGACCCTGTCCTGGCGATAAAGAAGGGCCCGATGAGCGCATTTGTCCCCGGCAAGATTTTTCGGGCAAACAACGGCGTGCTCTTCTTTGACGAACTCAACAGGTGCCCCGAGAAACTGCAGAACGCGCTTTTGCAGGTTCTGGAGGAAAAGAAGGCAACAATCGGCTCGTATAAGGTGGACATACACGCGGATTTTATTTTTATTGCAACCATGAACCCGCATGACACGAACACTGAGAAGCTTTCGGACGTGCTTCTGGACAGGTTTGACG
>CAZFZC010000068.1:0-6445 GCA_964523155.1 uncultured Methanosarcinales archaeon | reverse complement strand
GATGATAATGCTAATTATATTATAGAAAATGTCTATGATGTTCTTTTGCAGCTGATCAGAGCGAAATTGTTCCAGGATGGGTATCAGTCACCATGAGAGGGTGCACATGAGGCTGAAATTTCTTATCTGCAAAAATACAACTTTGAGCTAAAGGACATAAATTTCTTGGACCGATTAAGATATTTCAGGAATGGCATTAAATATTATGGAAAGAGATTTGGTGCTGATTACGCCAATGATTGCCTCAACTTTGCAAAGAGAATCAAACCAAAACTTAAAGAATTGACGAAAACCGATACGACTTGTTGATATCTATATTTCTAAAAGTGCCAGAAGGATAAAGAGCGCGGGGAGGGATTCGAACCCACGATCTAGCGCTCTGCAGGCGCTCGCCTTAGCCGCTTGGCCACCCGCGCAGAAGAAAAAAACAGAAAAAGTACCTTCTATTTAAAATTACTGAAATCTCGGATGCGCCTCTTTTACCATCTCTGTGATGGGCCTTGTGTGCCTGCTGCACGGGTTGCGCATGTTAAGCTTCAGGACCCTGTACACCGGATCATTGTAGTCGAGGTTTTCCATTGAACCGAGAAATTTCTGCATGTCAATTGACAGCTCAGTGTTCTTTATGACCTTCTCAAGGGTCATTTGGGTCATTTTGATCACCGGCTTTGATAATGCTTAATTATTAATGCTTAATTATACAATAGGCAGCCATCATATAAAAAAGTTTGGGCAGCAGAACTGCCCAAGACGGACCCGGAGGGACTCCCGGGGCACTGGAGTTGGCCCACTGCCCGTTCGAACCCCCGATCTATCAAGCGAAGCCGGGAAATCTCCCCAAGCCTCTCAGCTTAGAAGGCTCTGGCGAGATGCGCATTCCATTCGCACCCTGTCGCCTTATCCAGGCTAGGCTACGGGTCCGCAGTCAGCTGGATAAAGACCTCCCTTTTAAATATTCTTCCTCTATGAGGCATGGCTGGGCCTGCAGAGACGGTTGCCATGGGCACAAACAAAAGATTTATATATCTAGTATACATAAAAATATACTGATATCTATAAAGCTTTTTTGAAGGCAAAACCGCATGGAACCGGCACAAAAGGATACAAGGGCGCCGCACGCCCGGTACGAGCTTAGGAAAACCCCTGCGGAATCAGGGAGTAACCTATCGAGACGGACCCAAAATGTCGAACTCCAATACATGACTTTTTACAGGGATGACCGAAGCGTCGCTGAGATTGAGATGGGCACCGCTGACTACATGTCATCAACGGGCTCCATAAGGGTTTTGTGCGAAAATGGCAGCCTCCACATGTTTTTTCTGGACGGCAACTGCATGGGTGTAAGCATGAGGAGAGGGTCGTTTAGGGAGAGAGGCAGCTCGATTGATGTTGCGGTCAGGAATGCCGTTGATAAGGATGAGCAGGTATCCGGAATCCTTGAGAACCTGAAATCAGCGCTGCTAAAAGAGGCTGCGGACTGCACTGTGTACCTTAGGGACTTCTTCGGGTGTTGGGATGAGAAGCCAGACAAGGGATACAGGCCCCCTGACCTGTATTTAGGCAATGCATAGCCTTATTTTCTTTATTTGGTGATTTTGCCGGATTGTCCTGTAGTATGGCACGGACAACTGGTGATTTTCAAGGGCAAACTGCTGGTTTTCAAAAAACACAACCCAAAGCATACCATAAGCTTTAAATACTCCATGAATTTCAGGTTGAAAACGTTTTAAAAGTGTTTAAATCGCCTGTAAAGGATTTATACACTTCAATTAATCAAACAGAGCCTGATAAGGCTTTTTCCAGCAATTTGTTTGGTAAAAAAACAACTTCTCTGGAAATGGCCGCAAATAGGCCCTTTAAAGCAGGGTTTTTCAGGTAAATAGGCCTTAAAATGCCGCAAACAAGAACACCAAGACACGGTTCAATGCAGTTTTGGCCCAGAAAAAGGGCAAAGCGCAGCTATGCCAGAATCAGAAGCTGGCCCTCTGCAGAGAAGGCTGCCCCTCTTGGATTTGCAGGCTACAAGGCAGGAATGACACATATAATGGTAACCCAGAGCGACAAGAAAGGCACACTCAGCACAGCTGTGCCTGTTACTGTTGTTGAGTGCCCGCCGCTCAAGGTCGCCTCTGTCAGGATATATTCGCAGGGAACTTACGGGCCTGTTCTTGCCACAGAGATTGTCGGCAGCTCTGACAAGGAGCTTGGGCGAAAGGTGCCCCTGCCAAAGAAGACAACTGAGGCAGCACTTGAGGCACTCAAGAAAGATGAAATTGCAGACATCAGGCTCGGGGTTTACACCCAGCCAAAGCTGACAGGCATAGGCAAGAAAAAGCCTGAGCTATTCGAGATGGGCCTTGGCGGGACAACTGAGGAAAAGCTATCGTATGCAAAAGAAAAGCTTGGAAAAGAGATACACCTTGCTGACGCTGTTCTTGCCGGGGCCACCCTTGATGCCCATGCAGTGACCAAGGGTAAGGGGTTCCAGGGTCCTGTCAAGAGGTTTGGCGTGGGGCTTAAGCACCACAAGAGCGAAAAGGGGCGGCGTGCAGTGGGGACCCTTGGCGGTTGGAAAGCCCAGGGGCATTTCATGTACCGTGTTGCGCATGCAGGAAGGATGGGCTACAATCAGAGGACAGAGTACAACAAGTGGGTTCTCATGGTCTCAGATAAGCCAGATGAGGTAAACCCAAAAGGGGGCTTTTTGCGTTATGGCGTTGTGAAGAACCCCTACATGCTTGTTCGGGGCTCGCTTGCAGGGCCATGCAAGAGGCTTGTGCGCTTTGTCATGGCAAGAAGGCCAGGCAAGCGTACCAGAAAAGCCGTGCCTCCTATCACCCATATTAGCCAGCTTTCAAAACAGAGAAAATGAAGCTTCCAATAATCAATGCAAAAAGGACAGAGGTCGGCAGGCAGGAAATGCCGCCCCAGTTTCAGGAGCAGATCCGGACTGACCTTGTCAAGAGGGCGGTGCAGGCAATAGAGGCCAACACAAGGCAGCCCTACGGGGCAGACCCGCTGGCAGGCATGCGCGCATCTGCCAAGCTCTCAAGGCGCAGGAGAAAATACAGGGGCTCATACGGAATCGGCATAAGCAGGGTGCCAAGGAAAATTGTCTCGCGAAGGGGAACGCGTATGAACTGGGTGGGCGCGTTTGCGCCCGGGACTGTGAAAGGCCGCAGGGCCCACCCCCCAAAAGCAGAGAAGGAATGGGCGCGCAAGATAAACATTAAGGAAAGGCGAAAAGCCATCAGGTCAGCAATATCCGCGACTGCTGTCAAAGAGCTGGTTGCAGACAGAGGCCACCTTGTGCCCGACATTTATCCCTTTGTGCTTGAAACAGGCGCAGAAAAGATTGAAAAGACAAAAGAGGCGAGGGACATGCTTACAACGCTCGGGCTTAAGGACGAGCTTGACAGGGTATCGGAGAAAAAAATCAGGGCAGGCAGGGGAAAGATGCGCGGCAGGAAATACAAGGGTAGGAAAGGCCCCCTGCTGGTGGTCTCTGGCGCCTGCGCGCTTGAGAAGGCAGCAAGAAACATCCCGGGTGTTGAGGTTGTTCGCGTAACAAAGCTCAACGCAAAGACACTTGCTCCAGGCATAAGGGTGGGCAGGCTTGCGGTGTTCACGCAGGCAGCTGTCAGGAAGATGGCAGATGAAGGGCTGTTTATGGAAAGAAAGGTGGCTGCACAATGAGCATAATCAGGCACCCGTCAGGAACAGAAAAGTCAATACGCCTGATGGACAGCGAGAACAAGCTCGTTTTTTATGTGGACCGCAAAGCCAGCAAGCAGGACATAAAAAAGTCGCTTGAAGAAACCTACGGGATAAAGATCACAAAGATAAACACAGCCATTACGAGCAAAGGCAAAAAAAAGGCATATGTCAGGCTTGCAGACGAGCATCCTGCAATAGACCTTGCAACAAAGCTTGGGATGATGTAGAATGGGAAAACGCATAATATCGCAGAGGCGCGGAAAGGGAAGCCCAACCTACAGGTCGCCAGGCCACAGGTTCCGGACCGCGGTCAGGCACCTGGCCATATCCAAGCACTGCCAGAGGGGCAGGGTGCAGGACATTGTCAAGTGCCCGGGCCATTCAGGACCCCTTGCCCAAATAGCCTATGAGAACGGCGACACAGGATACATAATAGCTCCTGAGGGCCTGCATGTTAAAAGGCAGATTACAAACGGCGCGCTCGGCATAGGAAACTGCGTGATGCTCAAGGACATTCCTGAGGGAACCCTTATATATAACATAGAAAGCCAGCCGGGAGACGGAGGCAAGTTTGTCAGGTCTTCTGGCGTTGCCGCAAGGGTTGTCGGAAGGCAGAAAAATATGGTTTCAGTGCTTCTTCCGAGCAAGAAGGAGAAGCTTTTCCACCCTCACTGCAGGGCAAACATCGGAACTGTTGCAGGCGGCGGACGGCTTGAGAAGCCACTTGTCAAGGCAGGGACAAACTACCACAGAATGCGGGCAAGAAACAAGCTCTACCCGAACGTCTGCGGCCAGTCAATGAACGCGGTTGACCATCCGTACGGAACCAGCAGGTCCAGTAAGAAGGGCAGGCCGACGATTGCCAGGAGGAACGCGCCGCCCGGGGCAAAGGTCGGGAAGATAAGGCCGCGCCGGACAGGCAAGAAAAGGTGAGCATATGGCAGATTTTGTATTCCACGGAAAAACAGCAAAGGAGCTCAGGGAGATGAGTGTAAAGGAGTTTGCAAAGCTCATTCCTGCAAGACAGAGGCGAAGCCTTCTCCGGGGATTTACACCTGCACAAAAAAGGCTGCTTGCAAAGCTGGAAAAGAAGAAGGAAGTCAAAACACACTGCAGGGACATGGTAATAATTCCTGCTCTCCTTGGCAGAACCCTGCTCGTGCATACAGGCAAGGAATATGCAAAAGTTACAGTCACTGAGGAGATGCTTGGCAAGGTGCTAGGCGAGTACGCATTCACGAGGAGGCGTGTGGCGCACAATGCGCCCGGAGTCGGCGCAACGCGAAGCAGCGCCAGTGTTTCAGTCAGGTAAAATGGCATACAAATCAGCTTTCAAGGACTACGATGCCCAGACAATGGCCCGCTCTGTTGTTCAGGCTGCAAGCGTATCCACCAAGCACTGCATAGAAATATGCAATAACATCAGGGGCAGAAAGCTTGCCGCCGCAAAGCGAATCCTTGGCGATGCAATAGCCCTGCGAAAGCCCCTGGCATTCCGAAAATTCAACGACAACATCGGCCACAAGAAAGGGATTGGCCCGGGCAGGTTCGCTGTCAAGGCCTGCACAGAGGTGCTTAAGGCGCTCGAAGGCTGCGAGGCAAATGCAGGCCACAGGGGACTTTACACAGAATCCCTGTTCATACGGCATATAAATGCCAACCTTGCGTCAAGGCCGTGGCACTACGGCAGGGCAAGGAGAAGGCAGATGAAGCGCACACACATTGAGATTGTGCTTGAGGAGACAGAAAAGCCGGCTGCTAAAAAGGCCGGGCAGGACAAGCCGAAAAAGCCTGCCGCAGAGAAGGACATCTCCGTAAAGAGGGCAAGCAAGCCCGCAGAAATTGCAGGCAAAAAGACACCTGCAAAACAGACAACAGAGCAGCCGGCCGCACAGAAAGATGCAAAGCAGAGCAAGGATGAGAAGGCCAAAGGAACGCCTGCCAAGCAAGGCAGGAAGCCTGGTGCCAGAGAAGGCAAAGGACAAACCGATGCTGGCGGCAGGAAAATGCCGGCAGCAAACAAAACAGAGAGCAGCGCATAAAAATGGACCAGCAGAAAATACTGTCACAGAGGATAAAGGAGTTTGAGATAGAGGAGTTTGTCACAAAGAACCTCAGGGGAGTGGGCCTGAGCAAGACAAAGCTTGTCCCAACGCCCCTTGGAGATAAAATTATAATATTTGCAAGCAGGCCCGGTCTTGTTGTTGGAAGAAAGGGCCAGTCCATAAAAAAGCTCACAACGCAGCTGAAAAACAGGTTCAGCCTTGAGAACCCGCAGATAGAGATAGGCGAGGTCGAGAATGTCAACCTGGATCCGAACATCATAGGCGAGCGGATTGCAAACAGCCTTGAGCGCTTCGGGCTTTCCAGGTTCAAGGGCGTCGGCCACAAAACCATGCAGGACGTGATGGATGCTGGTGCGCTTGGAATTGAGATACTTATTACCGGAAAGGTGCCAAGCTCGCGCGCCAAGAGATGGAGGTTTTACCGGGGCTACCTCAAAAAGTGCGGCCAGACTGCAATTGACGGTGTCAGGAAATCATACACAGTAGCTCAGCTCAAGACAGGAACCATTGGAATCACGGTCAAGATAATGCCTCCGGACATAAAGCTTCCGGACAAGATAATCGAGCAGGGACCGGCAGGGCCTGCCCACGAGGAGATTCCTGCACACGATCGCCGAGACGCCGAGCCCCTCCATGACCCCGGCAAAGCGCATCGTGTCCTC
>CAZFZC010000067.1:0-6449 GCA_964523155.1 uncultured Methanosarcinales archaeon | reverse complement strand
GCCCGGTTGTCAGCCTGGTCAGCCTGCCTGTCCTGATAGTCGACGGCGAGCCAAGGGAGATTGACAGGCTTTATTCACAGCTGTCTGCAGGCCGCTTTTTCAGGTTTGGCGCAAGCAGGGACACCCTTTCAATGGCCAGGTCAGTTCAGTACAGCCACGGCGTGTACATTCCGGAAATCATAAGCGGGTTTCGCATGAAGCACAGGAAACAGGCTGACATGTGGAACCTTGACATGATTGGCGCGCCGGAGGCAAACAAGGCCACAAGAGGCAGGGGAGGGCTGGTTGCGGTTGTTGACACAGGAGTTGACTACACCCACAACGAGCTGTCGCAAGCTTTCACAAAAAATCTTGGGTACAACTTCGTTAACAGCAGTAATGACCCAATGGACGGAAACGGACACGGAACCCATGTTGCAGGGACTATTGCGGGCACACATACAGGGGTGGCAGGGGAGGCGACCCTTTACGCAGTCAAGGTTCTTGCAGACAACGGCACAGGATACCTTTCCGATGTTCTGCAGGGGCTTGACTGGTGTATAGTGAACAAGGTTCATGTAGCCAACTTTTCCCTTGGCTCGCCTTCGCCATCCGACATTGCTGAGGAGCTCTTTGGCCTTGCCGCAAAGCGGGGGGTTGTCTGCGTTGCTGCGGCAGGCAACGAAGGCTACGGCCCGAGCTATCCTGCTTCATACGAAAGCGTGGTTGCAGTTCCGGCAGTTGACAGAGAAAAGCGCCACGCCTATTTTAGCAACATATATTATACAAACAATGTCTGCGCTCCCGGAGTCGACATATTGTCAACAGTCCCCGGCAATTCGCACGCAGAATATTCCGGGACATCAATGGCAGCCCCGCACGTGTCAGGCGCTGCAGCCCTTATGGCAGCGCTAGGCCAAATAGACCTTTTCAGGGACGTGGTGGAAAAGACTGCTGAAGAGCTCGGAGACAGGGACACGTTTGGCGCAGGGCTGCTGCGGGCAGACAGGCTGGTGGAAGAATGAGGTATATTGTATACGGGAAGGACATTAACCTTTGCACAATAGACAGGCTGATTGAGTCAGGCGCACGCATAAAGGACGATTTTCTGATTTCAACAGGCAGTTACGTGCTCAGGCTTGATTATGATGGCAGGGACCTGGCCAAAATCCTGGCTGACAGGTCATTAAAAATTGAAGAAGATAAAAAATATTATGTTAAGTAAGCGCAGTGTGTGGCCTGTGGTATGGGCAGCTTACCTACCCAGGCACAACGCCGCCTGCAGGGCCCCATTCGTACCAGCAGTCCTGTGCACAGTCTGAAGCAGCCATCGGGTCGAGCTCATCGCATGCCTCGACGCAGTCCCTGCAGCCGTCGAAATATTCGTCAAGCCTTAGTGTGCATTCGCCGTCAACAATCTCACAGTTTGCAAGCGCCCTGCAGGCATCGCCAATCATGTAGATTGCCGGGCACACCTCAGGGCCTTTCCCGCACTCAAGATTGTCAAGCCCGTTGCATGTCGTAAGGGAGCAATCGCTGTCAGGAACCTCTGCTTGCGGCTGCATCGGGTCGTCAGGAACACCAGGCGGCTCAGGCATTGGAACAGGCTCGCGCAAAATATTCTCTGGGTTTGGCGGCCCAGGCTCGGTTTCAGCCGGCGGGACCAGGTTCTCTTTTTCTTCATCGCTCAGCTCCTGTGTGAATGTCTTGCCGTCTGCAGTGCACTGCGCAGGGTAGCTCAGTGTCGAGGGATGGCCTGCAGCGACGCACTCTTCGTAGGAGGTGATAGCACCTTTCTGGCATGCTGCAAGCAGCAGGAGCCCGGCAATCAGTAGCATTCTCATTTGAGTTACCTCCTCATGTTTTTATGCAGTAGAGCACGTAGATGTTCTTCGGACGGGTTTCCGTTGAGGTTCCTGTGCTTCCAGTATTATGTGAACTACCTCCCCAATCATTATCTCTTGCTTTTGTCCCACCTGAACTTACATCTTTGTCTTCACCTGCAGTATAACTGTGATAATGGCTCTCAAACGCATCATCCTGCTTTGTTCCTACAGCATCGCCCGCTGTTCCGTCGCCCCTGTCCAGCCGCGTTGCAGAGTCTGGGTCGTTTGCAGCGCCGTTGTCAAGGCCGCGCAGGAAATAGCCGCGGTAGTCAGGCAGAGTGAATGTCGTCGAGCCGTCTCCTGAGCCGTACATCGTGCCGATGGCTGTGAAAAGGTCAGAGTATGCGGCCCTGCCAACATCGCTTCCGTCAGCCGCAAGCCACCCTGCAGGGCATGATGCAGTTGCGAAGGACTGCACAGCTGCAACAGGCATTGCCCCGGTGCTCTGGTCAGCGCATTCCCATGCTCCCGCGCCCTGGTTGTACCTTGCTATCTGACTGTCTGAGCAGGACAGGTCTGCCAGCGTGTCGCCATCTCCAGCTCCGGCATCCCCGCTGGCGACAGGGCTTGAGAGTGCAGGAGGAAGTCGCCAACCCACCTGGGCCATGGCTGTACCTCCACACGATGCACCTGCTCTGACCTCGATAAGTCCGCTAGAATCTGTGACTACGGAAAGAGT
Organism: uncultured Methanosarcinales archaeon; assembly: GCA_964523155.1. Classification (GTDB taxonomy): domain Archaea; phylum Nanobdellota; class Nanobdellia; order Woesearchaeales; family DSVV01; genus CAYXZQ01. The sequence continues at coordinate 3,905 of CAZFZC010000067.1, read as the reverse complement.
GTTGTGGTTGTTGTCAGCAATATTTTGGGTGAAATCGTAACTATATGTGACCTGCTTACCCCCTGTTTCCGAAGCACCATTTGTTCTCCAGAGGGCCCAATTGTTGTTGCAAGACTCACCAATTACAGTAAATAGAACTTCTCCTTCAGTTGAAAAAGCAGGAATCCGCAACTGAACGTCAGTGTAGCTTGTTGAAGATACGCCTCCAAGGCTGATTGCACTGGCATACACAACTAAGTCTCCTCCCTGCGCAAACTCCCTGATGTTGCCTGACCCATCAGTATAGACTGCGAAAATCGCCTTGTCGTTGCCGTTGTACCAGTTGAGCTTTGAGTCGTCCCATAAGGGCGCTGCAGACGAGTAGGTTATTTCTGCTGAGGTTATCTCTCCGGGGCCGGAAATGGCAGAATCGTCCAGGTATATGTAGTACCAGGTGTCTGCGGCAAGGCCGGCAAAGTCTATGGTCAGGGGGCTTGTCCAGTATACTGCGCCTGTTCCGTACAGGAAATAGCCCCCTGTGCCTGCAGTTATGGTGTCTGCATCAACATAGGAAAACGCGGCAGCAGGAAACTCGCCGCTGACAGACCCCCCTGCCCCCCCTGAGCCGATGCAGCCGCTGGAATCGCATATCCTGCTCGTTGCCGTGATGTTTTGCACATGTAGGTCTGCGCCAACTGTCAGGTTGTTTGCAACAACCAGGTTACCGCTTCCGTCGCTGTTCATGATGTCTGTCAGGTTCTTGGTGTTGTAGTATAATGCATTAAGCATGTCTGTCCACGGCACCTGCTGGGTGGCCAGTGATACTGCAAGCAGGCCAAGGAGAATCATGCCTGTTATGTAGCTATATTTTGCAACTTGGTTCTTTTTCATTTTTTACCTCCTATGTTCCGAGTGCGCATGAGCCGATTGGCGATGTGCCGATAAGGCACGACGCCGGGCAGGCCATATCGCTGCCGTCACAGTTTTCGTCAATTGAATTTTCGCATATTTCCAGGGCGCCAGGATGGACATTCCCGTCTGTATCATCGCAGTCGTCGCAGTTTGCCACATACCCTCCTGGGTTGCTGCAGGCCTCGACTGCATCCAGCGGGTCCCCATATGTGTCTGTGTCAGCATCACGGCAGTAGGTGACACTCATCCCTCCGCCGGGGCAGTACGCTGTCCTGCACAGGTCTTTTTCACATATCAGGGTGAAATTTACTCCAGGCTCCTTCATCAGCACAAATGTTTCAGGTATGTTTCCGTTTGTGTAGCCTACTATTTTTATCGGTACATCAGAATCCACCTGGTGGATTATCTCCCCTTCTTTTGTCTCAAACACCAGCGTCTGGCCCCTTTCAACCCTTATCCTGTATATGTCTTCGGAAATCTTTGCAGTTACTGTGCGCTTGCCGAACAGTGCAGTGTAATAAAGGTCTGCAGCCTCTTTGATAAGGGTGTTTCCTGCGTGAATTGCCTGGGCCTCGGCAACATTTTCCCTTGACTCTGTTATTGTCATGTATACATAGAACACACCAACAGCAACAACTGCTGTAATTGCGGCAACAACCATTATATACTCAAACGCGGCCTGTCCCCTCTTTTTGCCCATTCTTTATGTATCCTGGCTCTGAATATTTATATACTTTGCGCCGGCACTCAGGCGCATTCGCCGCTTGCAGCATTTGCACAGGGTATTGTACCGCTGAGATGGTGTCCTGAGCCGGGGTATAGTGCGCAGCTGTAGGAAGCTGAAGGGTTGCAATTATCTCGCCGATTATGTTGACAACACCATTCTTCCAAGTCATGGCCTGGTGCCTGGCTTGCGCACCAGTCAGCACAGGCTTCATCATCCCTATCATCACCCATTATATGGTAAGCAACATGGTGGCTATCACACCTGTGGCCTGAGACAAAGCTTTCTGTGGTGTAGCAGCACGGCTCAACGCAGCTGCCCCCTGAGCATCCGCACGGGCCGCAGTTCTCTGTTCTTACGTTACTGTCAGTGAACCCGCACATTCCAGAGTCGCAGTAATGATCCCTGCGTGTCCTGTAGACATCGCCGCCGCTGCAGAACGGCGCGCTTACATACTCATCATCCGGGCAGTCCTGAATCAGGCTGTCACTGTCAGTGAACCCGCACATTCCAGAGTCGCAGTAATGGTCTCTCCATGTCCTGTATACGTCATCGCCGCTGCAGAACGGCGCGCTTACGTACTCATCATCCGGGCAGTCCTGAATCAGGCTGTCACTGTCAGTGAACCCGCACATTCCAGAGTCGCAGTAATGGTCTCTCCATGTCCTGTATACATCATCGCCGCTGCAGAACAGTCCGCCAACATAGGCGTCATCCGGGCAGTCTTCGGTTAGGGTGTCTGTATCAGCGTATCTGCAGCATCCAAACTCGCATGAATAGTCCCGAAGTGTCCTGTAGACATTGTCTTCAAAACAGAACTCAGGCGTTGTGTAGTAATCATCCGGGCACTCGGATGCCTGCGCGCAGAACGCGCAGACTGTTTCGTCGCTGTCATCGCAGTCGCGGCAGTTCAGGATGTGGCCGGGGGGCTGGCTGCAGGATTCCACAGCGTTTTTCGGGTCACCGTACCCATCGACATCAGCGTCCGGGCAGTAGGTTTTTTTGACAGAGCCACCTGGGCAGAACATGGCCTGGCACATTTCGGGGGCGCAGATAAGGGTGAAGTTGGCGTTTTCCTCCTTGATAATGTTTAGGGTCGAGAGGCTGTAGTCCCTGAGCCCTGCAGTCTTGATGGGGACATTTGACCTGCCTGCATACAGGACGTTTCCGTCCTGGTCAAGGAACAAGAGCTCATAATTGTTCTCTGCGCGGATTTCGTAGAGTATCTCCGGAGCACTGAACTTCAGGCTTCGCACGCCAAAAAAGCCCTGGTCGTGCACTTCCTCTGTGTTTTTTATTATCTGGTTGGACATGTCTGCAACAGAGGCAAGAGAGACGTCCTCCTGTGCCTGCCTTGTATAGGAAAAAATGTAGTAGAGGCTCAGGGCAAGAACAGCAAACACAATGGCAACAGTAATAATATACTCAACAGAGAACTGCCCCTTTTTCCCCATAATCGCTTAACCTCCCAAGCAATTTATATGCTTTGCGGCTCCATGGCTTCGGTTATCTCAATTTTGTGGCGGCTTCGCAGTATCTCAAGGGTATTGATGAAGTTCTGCAGGCCGATGATGTGGAAGCTGTGCGCCCATGCAAGGGGCAGGTTCTCATTGGGCTTCTTGCCGATGTAAAGCTCTGGTATTGCGCCCTCAACCATCAGCCTGTCCATCCGGAGCAGATAATCCTTGGCCTGTTTCAGGTGCATAAGGCTTTCCTTTAGCCCCTCTTTCCAGCATGCAAGCTTTGAGTGCACTATCGAAAGCCAGGCGATGCCAAGCGGCCATTCTGCCTCCCTGCCCTCGCTCGCAAAGTACCTATCGTTCAGGTAGCGGATAACACCTTTTTCCCGGAGCAGTACCCTCTCAACATTTCCAAGTATGGTTTCTGCCATCTTGTCGTCAACAATCCTGTAGGGCCAGATGAGGGAGAGCTGTGCCAAATCTGTCTCCCTGGATGCTGATTCTTTCGGCAGGAGTTTCTTTAGCGCCTGCCCTCCTGTGTCAAAGTAGCGCTCTGAGACAGGGATTATCTTCCACAGGTCAACCGGATGGCTGTACTTGTATGCGTAGTGGCCGTCATCAAACCACATCGTCAGCCCGGCAAGCACTGCGCCGATTGAGGAAGAATGCAGCTCAGGTCCCTCCTCCCAGACGCCGAAGTCCGGGTGTGTCTCCCACCTGTATGTGAACACATACTGTATGATGTCGCGCACAAGCTCTGTGTGCTCATTTGTCCTGAGAACATTATGCCCTTTCTTTATGAGGTCACCTGTCTTGTAAAGGAACAGCCC
>CAZFZC010000066.1:0-6468 GCA_964523155.1 uncultured Methanosarcinales archaeon | reverse complement strand
ATTTGAACCCGGGGCAACCCGATTGCCAACCGGGCATTCTACCAGGCTGAATTACCTGCCCAAGACACAGCGATTGCCTGAGACTCTAAACTTATATAAAAATCTGACTGTTCTCCCCGCACTGAAGGGCAAACAGACTGAGCACTTTCTCAGCAGGGCCCTCCTGATTTAATGCACTCTGCCCAACTCATGGGTGTTTTTTGGCATCCGGCAGGTTTTAAGGTTTGATTTTGTATACCTGACAGGGCAATCACCCCAAAAGCACGCTTGGTATACACAATAATAACATTTTTATACTAGATATCCCCACCATATACTGGGGGTGATAAGCTTGGTTATTTTGTTTGACCAGTTCAATCTGCCTGATGACATTTATGAGATAATTTTCGCAACAAAACAGCAGAAGATTGTCGGCAAGCTGCTTATAAAGGAACTCAAGAACAGGGGAGGCGAGCTATCAAAGACCGAGATGAGCGCCTTTGCAACAGCCCTTCATGAGGGAACTTATGTTGCTGAGATAGACGACCCCCCCTATGCAGGCAAAAAGGTCAAGCTCTCCTACAACAAGCGCCAGTTTTATGATAGGATTCTAACGCCGATGAAAGGCATGGGGCTCATTGACTACGACCTCTACAAGAAGACCTACAGGATAAGCGACAAGTTCAACAAGGCAATGATACGAATCGGCCTGATGTGGGTCAGAGAAATACGCTAGCGCACTGCAAGCTTAATGTCACTGTCCAGAACAGTCTTTCTTCCTGAATGTTTGGATATCCGGACTGCCTGCTGGCCAATGTCCTGTGCAATCGATGTCATGATTTCTGCAAACTCGTCAACCGCGTCTGCGCTGACCCGCTTTGCGCCTGCATTCAACAGAATCCTGCCCAGCGGAGCCCTTGGAATAACAGTTGTTTTCATAGTCAAAAAAATATCGGGGCACCCAGAAAGAGGAAATGCCCCAATTAGCTTTTGTGCAGTCTTACTGCAAATTTACTGATACAACTTATTTAAATAATTTTCGTTCATGCGGTGCCGGGCCCAGTTCCTCCCTGGCATCACGGGTTGCAGTTGCCAAGGGGGCAGAGGCCCAAAACACTGTTGCAGCCAAAGCTGCTGTCAAGCAGCCTAAGGTAGCATTCCTTGCCTGCAACAGGGCTCCATTTTGAGCTGATGTTCATGTGCAGCTGAGGGTCAGTCAACCCCATTACATTTATTTCTGTCGTAAAGTCAATTGTGTCCTCCCAACGCACATGTTCCCCTGCCGTATCCCTGACAATCACAAACTTAACCCTGTTCTGCAGGGATACTGTGGAAGAGTCCGCATGGGCGACATCAAGTATCTCGAGGCTGAAAGTCTGGAATTCGTCTCTTGCCTGGGGAAAAGTGAGTTCAATTAGTCCGGGCACTGTATAGCCGTATGCCATGATTCCCTGCCCGTTAAGCTCTCCTGTCATGGCAATGCTTTGAAGGCAGGCCCCTATGTCGTTGCATACAACAGGCGCTGTGGCAGGGCAGTCAGCCTTGGCGTGGTTGTCAATGCAGTAGCCAAGCATCCTCAGGCCGAACTTCTCGCTTGTCTGGACAATTCCAGGAAGGTAGACAGTCTCCAGGTCGTTGAGGTAGTCGGTAGTGACCTTGAGCCTGCGGTACTGCACGCTTATTTCGTTTGTTTTTGTCCTGTCCTGCGCAGACAGTATGAAAATGAACAGGAGGACTGCAAGAATTATCACTGCCCCGAAAGTCATGAAAAAACCCCTAGTGTTCATTTTTTCTCCCAGGTCTTGACAGTTATCACATACGGCCCGATGAGGTTAACTTCAGAACCCAGCTCGTGGTAGCTGGAGACAAGCGAGTCTTCCCCGATAAGCACCCTTGTCCGGGGCTCAGGCAGGGTTTTGTACGCAGGCACAGGTCTTATATCGAAAGTGAAGCAGACCTTGCCTGAATGCTGGGCCTGCATGGTTACGTTGACCTCGTCAGTGCCAACCACATCAGTCAGGGGCTGCACATTGATTGCGTTTACATCCTGTACGTCTATGTCCACCAGGCCCGGGTCTGTGTGGGCAACGTCGGTGATTACCTCTGTCGGCCAGATTATGTCCATGTACGGCTGAAGGTTTATGTACTCCGCTCCCTGGTTCTTAAGCAGGGTGACTGTGTCCTGATAGCACACAGGCACGCAGTCGCACTCTTTCGGGCTGCCTGGGGGGTAACATGTGTGGCTTGGGCATGCTGCCGTCCGGGACTCCTCGCACTCCTCACCCGCGCCAATTGTCCCGTCTCCGCAGAACCCGTTTCCAGGCGGGCCGTCGCCCAAGTAGCAGGTGCACCCGCCGCCCACGCCCGGCTGCAGGCAGATTGCAGGGGCTGTGCAGTCAGAGTCAGCCTCGCACTCCTCTCCTGCATCAATAATGCTGTTTCCGCATTTTTCGCTGTCAGGCGCGCACGTGCAGGGGTTATCAGTGCCGGCGCCGTAGCATACGCCCGAGCTGCAGACAGAGCCGTCAGTGTCGCATTCCTCAAACCCTTCAACAAGCGTGTTGCCGCAGAATGGCCCGGGTATGCAGGTGCATTCGTTGGCATGGCCCATTTGGTAGCAGGCATGCGTTGCACAGTTGTCTGTCTGGCCGGTGTCGCACTCCTCCCCCCGCCAGTCCTCAACAATACCGTTTCCGCACCAGGGCATGCAGACGCACTCAAGCGCGTGGCCCTTTGGAAAGCACATTCCTGTGTCACAGCCAGAAGCAGAACTGCCGTCGCATTCCTCGCCAGTGTCTTTCACATTGTCTCCGCAGGCAGGCAGCCTGCAGTTTTCCCTGCACCTGTCTGCAATGGTGTCACTGTTCAGGAGTCCGTCATCACACTCTTCACAATCCGGGCCGCAATCAATGCCCCACAAATATGCATCTCCGCAAATTGCCTGCCTGCACGCATAGTCTCCGGGGATATCAATAATGCATGCGTCGCTATTCTCTGCATTTCCATCATCGCATTCCTCAACAGGCGGCACGTGCTGCCCGTCACCGCAGACTATCGGCCCAAATGCGCTTACCACAATATCATCTATCTTTGGAGATGTGCCGTCTTCATTCCTTATAAGCGTCACCCTGATGACCAGATCATTTGAAAAGAACTCAAACTGCTGGCCGTTTTGCACCCGCGTGAACTCAAGGTCAGCAGGTTTTCTGACCTCAACAATCACATTGTCTCCCTTATTGTCCCACTCAGACCAGCTTATTCTGTCCCACCTGTAAAGGTCGGTTTTCTGGATTGTAACTGTCCATGTCCCGCGCTGCCTGACGAACTGGGAAAGGACAGAGCCTGTAGCGTCACTGTAGGTGTAAGGGCCCTTCCCAACCTGCACATGCGTAATCTTGCTGCAGTCATCAGGATTAATCTTGGTTGCCCTGTTGCTGCCCTGCGCCATAGCCCAGATGTAGCCCTGGCTGTCCACAACAACACCAATAGGCGTGCTGCCCACATCATTGCACGTGCACATGGGGATAAGCTCCGCACCGTATTGGCTGGAAGATGGCTGCATCTTATACACCCTGTGGTTGCCTGAGTCCGCAACCCAGACAAAACCATCCCCGTCTATAGTCACCCCCCTTGATATGGAGCCAAAGCTGTGCCGCTTCTGCTGGCTTGGGTTGGCTGCATTGACCTGGATTACTCCGCCGCTGTGGCTTCCCCAGCCCAGCGAGTACCAGACCCTTGAATGGGTGTCGACGCTCATGCCGTAAATGGTTGACCACGATGCAGCAACATCACCCAGTTTTGAGTCGGTTTGGGTGTTTATCCAGGATATCGTGTTGCCCCCTCTGTTGCTTGACCACAGTATCCCGTTTCCGTCGACAGCTGCGCCGTATGGGTTGCCGTTCACTCCAACCCTCAGGATGACACTCCCTGTATCGGGGTTCAGCTTGGCAAATACCTTTGATTCATAAGTGCCAATCCAGACATAGCCGTCAAGGTCAATTGCAACAGCCCTTGGCCCTGTTCCCTGGCCAAAAGACAGCTGTTCGCTCCAGGTGAGCACACATTCATCTGGGAAATCAAGGATCTCGTTTAGGTCAATAATTCCGTTGGAGTTCTGGTCATACGACGTATCAAGCATCCCGTTGTTGTTCCTGTCAATGCAGTAGCTGTCATGGCCGGCAATTTTCACTGCATTCTTTGCTCCAAGCCTGTTTCCCACCCAGACGTTGCCGTAGCTGTCAACTGCTGTCCTTGACGGGGAATGGCCTCCGGCGCTTCTGCCAGGTCCAGTGTAGTACCTTGCAACCTCCTTGTGCATGATTGTGTCAACCTTGGATACGCTGGACTCAGCTGCGTTTGCCACCCACAAATACCTGTTTGTCTCGCTGAGGTCTGTTAGTTCAAGATACCCGTTTGTGGCATGCGTGCCAAAGTACGTGCCCTTGTCAAAGTCTGCCTTTTCACTGAAAATGACTGTGAAGTCAAGTGCCTGGGCAACTGCAAATAATAGACCCAGGCAAAAAGCCAGACCTAACACGCTTGCTTTTTTCATGTTGACTTGTACACCACTTCGTTGTAGTTTTTCTCTACAGCCTGCTTGGGGTTTTGGCAAAGGGACCTGTCCTTGTCGTAGAACAGGCTGTCGCAAAGCCACAGGTTCTCCGGCACAAACTCTTCATTGCCAGTCTCTCTGACACCCCTGATGTAGGCCAGTGCCACTGCAGTGACAGCCGCTTTTTTCTTGCAGTCCTCCCTGAAGTCTGGCTCTGTAAGCTTTTCGCATATTGTCGGGTCCTCGTTGCGCTCTGCCAGTATTGTGTAATAATGCTTCAGGCAGTCCTTTCTGTCTGAATCTCTCTCCATGCTCTCGCAGAAAACCGCACCCTGTTTTTGCGATTGCTCTATCATCTCAACAGTAGTGTATGCAGTGCTGACTTCAGGCAGTGGCGCGTAGGGAAGGGAGCTGCTGACTATAGTCTTGCCGGCTACTGGCCTGGCAATAGGCTCTGGCGCCCCAGTGCTCTGGTTCTCTGATTCCTGCCTGATTTCCTCATCTCCCTGACGCCATTTAGAGGTCAGTATGACCATAGCCACAACCAGCAGGTAAACTGTAATCAACGTTATGACAAGCCTTGTTTTGGTTTTGCCTTTCATGGTGCCACCAGCGGATACAGCTGCTCGTAGTCTCCGGGGTTTCCGGGGTCTCTGAGCTCAACTGACATGTTGTGCGTCACAGGCAGGATTTGCGCCTCAACAATCATCTCCTTAATAATGTCTTCAATGTCCTGCCTCTGGCTGTAGTGGTGCAGCACGCCGAAAAGCTGCATCATTGTCATTTTTCTGTCTGTCATTCTCTTGCACACGCCAGGGTCCTCAAGCGCGCTGTAGCTGCAGTCGCAGTCCTGGTTTGCCGAATCAGCCTGCCAGCACACGTCAAGCACCCTGGTTGTCGAAAGCACGCCGGAAATGTCCTTTGTGAGCTGGCCTGTCCTCTCAGTGTCAGGCGCAAAAATGTAGTAGCTGAAGATAACCATGATGCCTATTACAAGAATTATTACTGCAATCAGCGCATCAAGCGTGAAAAAATATCCTTTTCTCATCCGCACACCGCCACATAGAATGTTACAATCTTCCCCCTGTTCTGGTTCGGGGTTCGCAGCACAGGCATTGTGTAAATTCTGGCAACTGCCGGCCTTGAGCCGTACATGTTCTTCGGGCAGGGGTCAGAGTAGCTGCACTGGCTGTGCCCAAGCTCGTTGCTGCCACCTATCTGCACAGGGCTGCCGCTGTCAAGAAAGAACATGCAGAAGTCATTTGACGACGAAAACTCTACACTCTGCGCGAACACTGTGTTTTTCTGTTCGGAGTATGAAAGCAGGGCAAAGCTTGCCAGCTTACTCTCGCTGACATTGTAGCCTGAAAGGAAATCGTGCCCTCCACCAGCGGTCTCAATAGCCGTGAACACCTTTCCGCCAAACTCAGCCTTGGTTTTTGGCTTCATCAGGTTTGCTGCAAACACGGCAACTGCGCCTATCAGGATTATAGCGATAACAACGCCCACAATCAGGTCAATGCTTGCAACCTGCGCCCTAGCACGGGCTGACATCAACCTGCGCCCCGTTCTTTTCAATTATATTGCACCCCTTTTGTATCTGGCCTGAGACATCCGGCAGATGCTTGACAACCGCAATTCCCAGTCCGCTGTTCTGCAGATGCAGTACATCAGCCTGCGCATCAATCCAGATGCTGTATGCCAGCCCCTGCGCAGTCTGCGGCAGGGTTACCCTGATTTCAATATCCGCCCTGGTCTCATAGGCAATCATGATGTTCTTGCGGACATCCTCTGCAAGCGAGTTCAGCCTGGCTGCTTCAGCTCCGCTCCTGATGCTTCCCACATAGTTTGTAACCAAGACCACCATAAGCACAAAAGCCATGAATACAAGCGTGAACACGAGTATGAATTCCATTGTGTACTGGGCCCTTACCATT
>CAZFZC010000065.1:0-6562 GCA_964523155.1 uncultured Methanosarcinales archaeon | reverse complement strand
TGCTCAACCTTTCCGTGCCTTTTGGCCATTGTCAAATCACCTCCTTTTTGTGCACTTGTGCTCGCTGCTTATAATACTTTTGGCAAGGGACATTATCCTGCCGAAATCCTCTTTGCAGGCCTCATGTTTTGCAAACTCAACAAGCGAGCACAGCCGGAGGCATTCAGACACCTGCGGGAGAATTCCTTCGCCTGCAAGCATGTGGGTTATCTCCTCGTTTGTTGTCTCGCGCCTAAGGCCTTTTTCATGGCTGAGGAAAAGGCGCTTCCACCTCTATGATGGGTGCGCCGGGGGGCTGTACTCCTAAGCCGCATCAGCCCTTCCTGCCATTGTACACGGTTATTCTGCAGAAAATATTAACCGCAGGAAGTATATGCCACAGAAAAGAAAAATATTTATTCATGAACAACCAGTGACTCTAGTATGGGCCAGCCCCAGTACATTCCGAAGGCAATATATCTCGAGATAGGGGCAGGTGTGCATGTTAAGTCTGTTAAGGATGCCAAAAGAGCTGAAGTTACCTGCGCCCTGCCAGACTGGGTGGATTCCTGGACACTGGCACAGCCCAGCAAGTCCACCTACATCCTGAAGCTGCTGAGGCGCAGGCAGGATAATGAGCCCCCGCATTCCGGCTATCTTTTTGAGATATATGGATACGAAAAGCCCAATGCCCTGGAGAAGATGCGCGACTGCATAAGCCAATATTACAGAGAGCAGACAGGCAACAATGCTCTTGCTGACAAACTGCATTCTGCAGTTGCAAAGTCCTTTCGCCAGGAACGCTGCAAAGAGCAGGAGGGAATTGATGCCTGCCTAACCAAGTGAGGAAACCACCCTGCGCATTATGCCTTCAAATGTATCTGCAAACATTTTACTGTGTTCTGCCACAGGAACCATCTTGTTCTGTGCCTCCATAAAAGCTCTGTCAAAACCGATTCTTCCTATTACAGGAATCCTGTTTGTCCTTCCAAACGCAGCTATCCTGCTGCACATATCCCTGCTTAGAGTGCATTTGTTGATGACAATCCCCTTTTTTGCCTTAAACCTGCTGGCAAGCTTCAGAGCCCTTGTCATGTCTGCAAGGCTTGAGGGTGTGGGCTCAGCCACGACAACTGCGTAGTCTGTTCCGGCCAGGGAGGCTATCACCGGGCAGCCGATTCCTGCGGCAGCGTCAATAATCATCAGGTCAGCACCCATTCCAGCTTCCTCTGCCTTTTTCCTGACGCAGCTGACAATCTTGCCCGAGCCAGTTGCCCCGGGCATAAGCTGGGCAAAGGCAATCCCAAACCCGTAATGTGTCGCAGCCTGCCCCAGGTATGCATTCCTGACATCCCTGAGCCGTATTGCACTGCGCGGGCAGGCGAGTCTGCATGCGCCGCATCCCTCACAGGCATCGCTGTCAGTTACAGGAAATCCCTCTGACATCCTGAGCGCACCAAAATTGCAGACACTTACGCATTCACCGCATCTGCTGCAGAGCCTCTGGCTTATTTCAGCTGCCTTGTTTGTCGAAATCTCTTCCCATTCAGCGAATTTTTCCGGCCCGAGCGAAAAAAGGAGTGCAAGGTTAGGGGCATCAACATCGCAGTCTGCGCAGACAATCCTTCTGTGCCTGGAGAATACGACAGCAAGCGATGCAGCTATGCTGCTTTTGCCAACGCCGCCCTTCCCTGAAAGGACAACCAGCGACTTCATTTTGGCTCCTGCCAAAGCACAGACACAATACTGCCAATTTTTGCAGGCCTTCCCTGCGCGTGCGCCGACAGAATGTCTTCAGAAAAGGCTATCTCCATTGTAACCGGAACACTGTGCGCTTCTGCAACTGATCTTATCATCTGCCTGTCCCCTGTGTCTGCGCGGTTGATGACCGCGGCAGCCTTTTTGCCGAGCCTGGCAGAGAGCTGCAGAATAATGTCAAGGTCATGCGCCCCAAGGGGGGTTGGCTCAGCAACCGCAACAACATGGTCAGCAGCTGCAAGTGCCAGCCGAACAGGGCAGTGCGCTCCTGCTGCAGTGTCAATTATTGTGTGCGAATACCCGGCACCTGCTTTTTGCATTTCCGCTAGGAGGCTCCTGACAACAAGCTCTGAGGCAGGCTGGCCTTCCTCAAGCTCCCCGCCAAGAAAACCAGTCCTGCCTTTGCTTCCCCTGTAGATTACACCTACTTTCTTTTCAGTCCAGACCACTGCGTCATGCCCGCAGGCAATCCTGCATGCGCCGCAGCCATTGCACTGGCTTTCAATGAATATGGGCCTACGGCCCCTGACCCCTGCAAGTGCTCCTGCCATGCATGCCTTTATGCACTGCGCGCACATTATGCACCTTGTTGCCTCAATCCTGGGAATCCTCTGCATTACGTCAATATGGTGCTTCCTTTCAAGGCTGAGCAGAATGTGTGCGTTTGGGCACTCAACATCTGCATCAGCAAAAAGCACCCTGTGCAGCTTTGACAGTTCCATTGCAAGTGCTGCTGCAACAGTGCTCTTTCCGGTTCCTCCCTTGCCGCCTGTAACTGCAATTATCACTTTTTGTGCCTGGCCAGGCTCTCTCCTGCACTTAAGGGGTTATTTCCCGCAGCGCCCCTGCCTGTGATGGTGCCCACAGCCCTCGTGGAGGTCCCGAAGACTGTCAAGGTTTTGTATGGCTTCTCCCACAGTCCGAAAGTCAGCAGTCTTCAGGTTAATCCCCCTGCTGCGGATGATGCTGATGGCCCTGCTGCCGATTCCCTTGGCAAATATTGTTGTCGGGCTGAATTTCTCTGCTGCCTGGTCAACAGGGCTTCTGGCAGGGTCAGTGTGGTCAAGCGTGTTTTTTGCAATCTTTAGGTCTTTGCCTGCGGCATCGTACACTGCGAGGAAAGGCGCATGGCCGAAATGTTCGCTTATCAGCGAGTCTCTTCTGTTGTCGTTTTCCAGCGGGAAAAGAATGCGCTCGGCGCTTTCATCTTCTCCCGGCTGCATGCCAATCTGCTCCAGCCTTCCCTGGCGTAGGTCTGAGAGCGCCTTTCTTGCGCTACCGCCTGCCCTGTAAGCAGGAATCCCCAGCTTTTTGAGAACCAGTGCAGCATTTGCGCCCAGCTCGCCTGTCACAACTGCTTCTGCTTTGAGTTCAGCCATCTTCTCAGCTGCCTTTATCCCGGCACCATGGGCATAGTCCCTGGCAGGGTTTGGAACTTGGTTCACGTTTCCGGAATCATCCACAATTAGGAAATAGCTGCACCTGCCAAACCGCGGGTCAATCTCACTGTCCAGCGTAGGTTCCCTGGATGTTATTGCCACCTGCATTTTTCTACCTCCTGGCCATGGGGCTGCCGCATTTCGGGCATTTCATCATGCTGCACGGCCGGCCCCTTATGTGCGCTGTCTCGTGCCCGCAGCCTGCGCATACGCACACCCCGCCGGGCCCTGCGGTCAGCGGACCGCCCATCCTGCCTCTGCGCTGCCTTACCTGGATGTCTGTCTGCATTTTATAGTCACCCCCCCTGATTCTGATGGCCCTGCCGCAGGCAAGGGCTCTCGCAACCTTCTTCCTCGCCCCGGAAAGGTTCCTGTGGAAGGTTGACTGGTGGACCTGCATTTTTTTGGCAGCCTCTGCCTGTGAAAGCCCGAGCATGTCTGAGAGCCTGAGCGCCTCAAGCTCGTCTACAGTAAGGTTCTCCTCACCAAGCAGCCTCAGTGGCACAGCCCTGGGCTTAAAATAGGTGACATCCGGCTCACTTTCAACAATCCTTGGCTTTCGCGGCCTGACCATTATGCATTATAATGCATAATAACTATATAATACTTTTGTTTTTTTTCTGCCTTGGATAAGCCGCCCTGCGCAGCTGAGTTTCCCTGCAGCCCAGTCAATGCTGCCCGGCGCCAATCTCTCCTGGGCTGTGCCTGAATACATCAGGGCAGCATAAAAATATTTAAATAGGAGCCGGGTTTCAATTTACGGAGTGGGGGACTTTGACGACTGTAAACCTGAAGAACAATGACACGTACATGCAATCGTGCCTGAGGATAGCCTCAGAAAGGCTTGGCGGCATGCCGGTTTCTGAGATTGGCAAAAACATCCGCACTATCAATGCCTACCCAAACAGGGCAGCGCTGGAGCCTCCAAGGGGAATAGAGGTGCTTGAGGACACTGACCCGCAGGATATGGAAAAGGCAAAGGAATGTGTGCTTGCAGGCAGGTTCCTTGCCGAGCATGCTGCTGCAGGCGAGGCCACAAGGCTGGGCCTTGGCACAAAATACCTGATAACTGTTGCCAGGGACCTTACAGAAAAGAGGCTCGCACAGCTGATTTCAGAGGAGAAAAAATGCAGGGTAACCCCGGAGGAGGTTATTTTGGAGGCCGGCTGCAGGCCCTCTGACCTTCTGCCAGTCAGCCTTGGCGCGCGCCACATGCTGCAGTATTCGTTTGATATCTGCAGGCTTGCAGAAGAAAAGGGAGTGGACGCGGGGCAGGCACTAAGCCGCCAGAAGCTCATAGTTGTCCTTAACCAGAATACTGCGCAGGATATTCTTAACGAATTTACAGAGCGCAGATTCTTCGGATTTTCTCCTGCAAACACTTATTTCATGGTTCAGAGAAGCTACCACGGCATTGCAACAGACACAAAAAGGTTCTGGTTCGACGAGAAATCCGAGAAGAGGCTGCACAACCACGGGCAGATGGTAATGCAGGAGACAATGGACAATGAGCTTTTTGTCCTGGAGAAGGGGCAGCGCAGATACCTGCTTGGCAGCCAGGTGCACAAAATGCTGTCAGGGCTGGATGACAAGCTGTCGTACAACATCGAGGACCTGGGCTTTCTCGTGGGCTCAATTGACTATGAGAGCCTGGCAAAGGCACTTAGCGCAGGAAGGCGCGGTTTTAACATGGTTATGGAGATTGTTGCAAACAACCCTGATAACCCCCAGAAAGGCGGGATGGCTGCATATGACCCTGTGCTTGGCCGAAATGTTATGATTGAGGCTTTCCAGCTTGAGGGAATAAGCAACAGCAACATAAAATTTTTGAACAAGAACTTCAACCACTATCCAGGCCCGGCAGCAGCCCTCCAAAGGGTACGGAAAAACGGCCTGCCTATGCCCCTGTGCGTTAAGGCCGACAGGATATACTTTGAGCCGGTACAGGGCGACATAAATTTTTTGGTCAGGACCCTGTTTGTCCGCCGCCGCTTGCTAAAGCCAATTCAGGCCTGGAAAAGCCCGGCAACTGCGCCCCTGGCAATCAGGTACATGAAGGAGCAGGACAGCCAGCCCGGCTGGCCCCAGCATATTGCAAAATTCGGGTACTAAAAAGAGGGAAATTGATAGTCAGCCACAACCTGGGGGATGCGTCTGCATCCAGGATAACAGATGCAGCAGTAAGCTTCCTGCAGGCCAACAAGACAGGGGGATTTGCATATCTTGGGCCGCAAAGCACGAGATTTCAGGGTGTGTTTTTCAAGAGGGGCCTGGAAACATACAAAGTTATTGAGAATGTATCCCTTTATCCGGCTGCGCCTGATGAGATAATCCACAGCCTGCATTCGGTTCAGAGGCGCACAGGAGACGCCCTGGAAAAGTTTGCCACAAACCACAAAGACACCCTGCTCTACGAGGTCACGGGCTACAGGGGGTTTGTCCACCTTGTTCTTGACTGCAGGAAAATATATGATTACAGCACCCAGGGCAGGATATACAGGGTGCAGGCAGATGGCAACAGGATAACTGTATGCTACGAGAAATTCTCTGATGACAGCCTGCAATCTCTGCAGTACAGGATGTTTCTGGTTGTCAGGGGGGCAAAAAATTTCCTTAAGCTTGACCAGTGGGAGCCTGTGTCCTACGCTGTTGACAAGGAGCGGGGCTCACCGCCGTATGAGCAGTACGTCTACCGCGCGCTCCAGTTCCAAATCGACAGCAGTGCAAAAATTGTCTTTGCCTACAGCGACAGCCTGGAAGAGGCCTGTTCGAGTGCAGACAATGCAGCTGAGAATTTTGATTTCCTTTGCAGGAGCAAGGAAAAATACACAGAAACCCTAACGCAAAGCGACCTCTCGCCTCTGAACAGGGAGATTGTGGCAGCATACAGGCACAGCCTTGCTGCAGTTGACAGCATGATGATAACTGGCAAGGGCATGTATGCCGGATACCCTTGGTTTGACCAGGTCTGGACAAGGGATGAGGCAATAAGCCTTAAGGCGCTGATGCTTGAGGGCAGGCTGGACGATGCCAAGGAGATAATATTTCGCAACCTGTCGCGAATCCTTGATGACGGACGAATACCAAACAGGTTTCCCCAGTCAGAGCTTGGGAGCGCAGACGGCGTTGGCTGGGTGTTTTTTAGGGCATGCGATTTCCTGTTTATGCTTGAGGACGAGCAGAAGCTTGGAATGTATATGGGCGCAAGAGACATTATCAACCTTAAGGACAGGCTGGCATTCAGCATACAGAGGCTTCTTGCGCACCACACCAGGGAAGGGCTGGCATACAACGGCCCTCTGGAGACCTGGATGGACACTGCCTACAGAGACGACACGCGGGAGGGTTATAGGATTGAGATACAGGCGCTTAGGCTTGCAGTGTAC
>CAZFZC010000064.1:0-6577 GCA_964523155.1 uncultured Methanosarcinales archaeon | reverse complement strand
GTTCTGGTGTATCAGCGCCTCAACCGCATCGTCAGTCCTGTCCACCGGGTACTGGGTGCTGTTAGTGAGGAATGGCTCGTCCTTTCCGCTTGTTATGATGTCCGGATGCAGCTTCCTGTCAAGCCTTGCAAACCTGTAGCTTGTTGACTCGGCGGGCGTTGCCTCGAGGTTGTAGAGGTTGCCTGTCTCCTCCTGGAACTTCACGCAGTTTTCCCGCATTACATTCAGGGTCTGGACTGCAAGCTCTGTCCCCTCAGGGGTGTCAATTCCCTTTCCAATAAGGTTCAGGCAGGCCTCATGCATGCCGCACAACCCGATTGTCGAGAAATGGTTCCTGAAGGTGCCAAGATACCTCCTTGTGTATGGCATCAGCCCGTTTTTGAGGTTCTTTTCGATTATTTTCCGCTTTATCTCAAGCGCGTCCCTGGAGAGGAACATGTACTTGGTTATCAGGTCGAAGAACCCCTGCCTGTTCCTTGCAAGGTAGCCAAGCCTGTTGAGGTTGAGAGTCATGACGCCAATTGAGCCAGTGTTGTCGCCCGGGCCCCACATGCTTCCTGGCCTGTTTATCAGCTGCCTGGTGTCCATGTTCAGCCTGCAGCACATAGCCCTAATTGCGCCGGGGTCAAGGTTTGAGCCGATATAGTTCTGGAAATAAGGTGTCCCGTATTTCGCAGTCAGGTCGAAAAGCAGCTTTGCATTCGGAGTGTCCCAGTCAAAGTCCCTGCTGAGGTTGTATGTAGGAATAGGAAACGAAAATATCCTGCCCATCGCATCACCCTCTATCATGACCTCAAGAAACGCCCTGTTTATTGTGTCCATTTCCTTCTGGAGGTCTCCGTATGTAAAGTCCATGCGCTTTCCCCCGACAATTGCCTTCTCATTTGCCATGTCCTTGGGCGGTACCCAGTCAAATGTGAGGTTTGAGAACGGGTACTGGCTCCCCCATCTGGACGGAATGTTCAGCGAGAAGACAAGCTGCTGCATGCACTGCTTGACGCTCTTGTAGGGCATGCTGTCAGCCCTTACAAACGGCGCAAGGAGCGTGTCAACGCTGCTGAATGCCTGCGCCCCTGCAAACTCCATCTGCAGGCAGCCGATGTAGTTGACCATCTGGTGCACAACTGTGTTCATGTGCTTTGCAGGCAGGCAGTCAACCTTGCCGGGCACGCCGCCAAACCCCTTGAGCAGCAGGTTCTTAAGCGACCAGCCCGCGCAGTAGCCTATAAAACCATGTGAAAGGTCGTGTACATGAACATAGCCCCCAAGGTGTGCCTCCTTGATTGCCGGAGTGTATATGTTGTTGAGCGCATAGTTGCTTATCACCTTTCCCGCTGTGTACAGCAGGAGGCCTGAAAATGAAAACTGCTCGTTTGAGTTCTCCTTGACCTTCCAGTCTAGCTTGTCAAGATACTGTGATATTGTCTCATTGACATCAATCACCATGTCTTTGGTGTCCCTGACTTTGCGTCTCTGCTCCCTGTAGAGAATGTATGATTTTGACGTCTGGTAGTGGCCGTTTTCAACAAGAACCTTCTCAACAGTGTCCTGGACGTCCTCGACTGTCGGCACCTCTCCCTTGCTGTACCTCGCCTCAAGGCGCGCCACAACCTCTGAGGCAAGCTCTTCAGAAAGCTTTCTGTCCTTGCCGCCAATTGAGCGTGCTGCCGCAAAGATTGCGTTTGTTATCTTTTCAGGAGCAAACTCAACCACCCGGCCGTCCCTTTTCTTCACCGAGCGAATTTTTGCCGACTCAAGTGGCCTTGCCCTGCGCTCAAGCTTCTCTGCCTCTTTCATGAAAGACTTGGCATCCGAAAACCCCTTGTAGACAGAGCTGAAGCGGATATATGCAACATCATCAATGTCCTTTAGCCTGTTCACGATAGTCTCGCCAATCACCGCAGTGGTTACAGGCCGTTCCATTGCCCGGACGTCTTTGTCAATGCCAAGAATCAGCCTGTCAATCTCATCAGAGGATATGGGCCGCTTCTCAAATGCCTTGAGAATTCCCGCACGTACCTTTTCCAGGCTGTACGGCTCATGTGAACCGTCCTTTTTTATTACTTCCATATCAGAAGCCTCTATCTTTTCATAGGTTGTGAACCTCTTCTCGCAGGCAAGGCACTGCCTTCTCCTTCTTGTGCTTGCCTCTTCAGACGCATCCCTCTTGTCAACAACCTTGGTTTCAGACGATCCACAGTGTGGGCACTTCATAGTTATCACTCCTTTTTACTTTTTGCACAATATATTGTGGTTCTACAGCCACATAGACACAATATCTTGTATTTCAAGGAATCCAATCATTTATATGTTTTATCAAAATAAAAAATGCATAATAGCAAGATATTGGTTATGAAATATATGATTTGCGTTAGGGTGTCCAGTGCTGCTTCATTGTCCTGTAGGCGTGCGAGCCCATCAGGTGCTCGGTATAGATTCTGGTGTCCTGGGCAGCCTTCTCACCGCCGCAGAGTTGTGCTATCCTGATTAGGCAGCAGTATGCTTCGTTCCAGCTGTGTGCGTACAGTTCACCTCCCGCGGCCAGGCTGAGCCTTTCAAGCGCCTGGTTTGCCTTCTCAGCCAACATGTCAATAGACTGGAATTTCTTGAAACCCGCCTTATTAGATGTTGAAGCAGGATCAATGCCTTTCTCCCTGCACCTCTGCGACAACAGCTTGAGCCTGAATGGCCAGCGAGTATTCCTGCGCAAAAATCCGATGCTTTCCTCGCTTGCGGCACATCCTTTCTGGTTCTGTGCGCCATGTTCCGGGAAAGCCACGCGCTCAGTGTGATTGCAGGCTTTGCCCTGGGTTTTGGGGTTCTGCTGGACCTGGGCATCCTGCTGGGCAAAAGGCGCGACCTGCCGCAGGAGCACAGGAGGACAATGTTCCAGGAGCCCCCGGGGCTGGTGATTTTCGGTGTGCCTGCAGCACTGCTTCTCTCAAGGCTTAATCCGGACTTTTTTCTCATGTCAATAATTCCCTTTGGGCTACACATAACCCAGGACTACATGACCCGGCACGAGGTAATGCCGTTTGCCCCCTTGGGCAGGAAAAAATACCGTACCGGCTTCATCCGGCCGGCTCCTGCGCCTGTCTGGGCAGGCAGGGGCGGAATAAGCGAGAACTACATGCTGCTGCTAAACATTGCCCTTTGCTTTTTCCTTGTCTAGCTTGGCCATGATTTGTGCCTCAGTCACCTTCAGGCTGTGCCTTGAGAAAAACCTGGCCATGTTTCTGATGTCCCTTGAAAGGTATTCCTGCGCCCTGCTGCTTCTCAGGGGAACTGACTGCGAGAAGTCTATCAGGACCGGCTTCTCATCATGGTTGAGGATGTTGTATTCTGAAAGGTCAGCGTGAACCAGGCCCGCCTTATGCAGAAGCGAGATGTTTCTTATTATCTCCCTGAGGAACCTGGCAGGGTTTTGTGGAACCCCGTCCTTTAGCTGGGGCGCAGGCTGGCTGCCTCCGATGAATTCCATTACAATGCAGTTGTTTCGCATTGCAAGGGGAGAGGGCACCCTGACACCTGCCTCCCTGGCTTTCAGGAGGTTCCTGTACTCGCGCTGGACCCATGCCAGTATTACATCGCGGCGCTTGTTCTTAAGGTGCAGGTAGCGGCTGTCGTCCCTTATATACTGGTGCATCCTGTTGAAGTTGCATGAGGCAAGCCTGTATATCTTCACGACTGCCAGGCCCTGCCTTGACTGCGCTGTGAAGACGTTTGATTCCTTGCCTATCTTGACCGGGCTCTGCAGGCCGTCAATGACTCCCTGGCTGATGAGCTTGAGGACAGACTGCTCAGTATAGCTGTCAAACACGTTTTTGTAGATTTTCCAGTCCTCACGGCTCTTTCTCGGCATTCTCCTGTTAAGACAGGCGTTCAGAATATATACTTTTTGCCCCGGGACGGTTTTTTCCTGACCGCGCAAGGCCAATGCCTATGAAAAGCATGGGGCTGCGAGAGCTGCTCTTTATATATCGGTTTTGCTTTCTTTGCACATAATCTGCAAAAACATAGTTTTATAAATCTGCGGCTCCACCCTTTTCCTACGCCATATTATGCAATTACAGCCTCTTCTGCAGCTCAGGAAGCAAAAATGGGCTGCAAAAGGAGGAAAGCGTTGCATAATCCAGCCCGACACGAGAGTACTCAGCGGAGCTCACGACTTTGGTCAAGCAATGAGCCTGGGAGTTAGTGTTTCGGGCAACAAACCTTTAATCATGCTTAAATTGGTCAAATCAGGGCAAGTTTATCGTTATTTTCATTGAACATCACATAAATGGGCTTTAATTAGCTGGCTGAGATATAGATAAGCTTGTTCTGTGGAGGAGTTCATGTTCATCTGTTCACACGCAATGGGATTTGTGCAGACAAGGCTCCTTCTATCATAGCGGAGGTTGGAAAAATGGGGAAAATAAGCCCGGTTTCGGCTAAATATATTATTCATGCAAGCATCCAGATAAGCGGGATTGTAGACAAGCCTGATGTGATAGGCGCGATTTTCGGCCAGACAGAGGGGCTGCTTGGCGCAGATCTTGAGCTTCGCGAGCTCCAGCGCTCAGGGCGCATCGGCAGGATTGAGGTAAGGGTTGAGACCCGCTCCGGCAAGAGCGCAGGGGAAATTGTCATACCCTCAAGCCTTGACAAGGCAGAGACTGCAATTGTCGGTGCAGCGCTTGAGGTCATCCAGCGCATAGGGCCATGTACTGCAAAGCTACATGTGGACAAGATTGAGGATGTCCGCGTTTCAAAGCGCGCGTTTGTCATTGACAGGGCCAAGGAACTGCTCAAGCAGCTCATGGACACGTCAATGCCGGACAGCCAGGAGCTTGCAGACGAGGTTGCCTACAGTGTCCGTGTGATGGAAATCCAGGAGTACGGCAAGGACAGGCTGCCTGCAGGG
The DNA here is from genome assembly GCA_964523155.1 of uncultured Methanosarcinales archaeon. GTDB lineage: Archaea > Nanobdellota > Nanobdellia > Woesearchaeales > DSVV01 > CAYXZQ01. The sequence goes on along the minus strand of CAZFZC010000064.1, from coordinate 1,671 downwards.
CCTGCGATTGACGAGTCTGATGAGGTAATACTTTTAGAGGGCAGGGCCGATGTCCTGAACCTGCTCAAGCACGGGATAAAAAACGCAATTGCCCTTAACGGCACAAGCGTTCCTGAGTCCATAATTGACCTTTGCAGGAAAAAGACAGTAACAGTCTTTGTGGACGGGGACCGGGGCGGAAACCTTATTATCAAGGAGATAATAGGCGTTGCCGAGGTTGACTATGTGACCAAGGCTCCGGACGGCAAAGAGGTTGAGGAGATTACCAAGAAGGAAATCCACAAGGCTCTTCGCTCGCGGGTGAGCCCCGAGCAGGCAAAAAGCGACATCGTGCGCGAGGAGCCCAGGCAGAATATGCGGCAGGACAGAAAACCTGCGCCCAGGTTTGAGAAGAAGGCAGGGGCAACGCCCGAGGAAAGGCGCCAGTTCTCAAAGATGCTTGAGGACCTGATTGGGACCCGCGGGGCATATGTCCTTGATGACAAGCTTTCAATCCTTGGCAAGGTGCCACTCACTGAGCTCGCAAGCACCATAAAGAGCCTGTCAACAGGCATCTATGCTGTGGTGTTTGACGGCGCAGCAGACAACGACATCGTGATGACTGCAGAAAGGGCAAATGTCAAGTACCTGGTTGCCATGAGCTCAAAGGCACGGTCCAGCCAGAAGGTGACAGTCCTTACGCAGGAGAGCCTTTAGAAAAGTTTTAATACCTTTTTATTTATGTTTTTTATATGAAGGGTCAGATTACTCTTGCAATAATACTCGGCCTCCTTGTTCTTGGGTTTGTGGCTGTTCTTCTGATGATTTACCGTGTGCCGGATGTGCCGGTGCATCAGAGTAGTGCCCTGAAAATGCATGTAGAGGAGTGCCTCTACCAGTCTGGGAGCCTGGGGCTTGCAGTGCTTGGGCTTAAAGGCCTATACATAACAGAGCCTGCGCACTATTTCAAACTGGAAAATTTCTCAACTGCGGCCCTGTACTACTACGGGGATGTCATACTGCCGCCTATTTCTGCGGTTCTGGCGAACCTGTCGTATTTTATTGACCAGGCAGTGCCATTATGCGTCAACATCTCATTTTATGGAGGAGAGGCGCTTGGCATGCCGGTGACTTCTGCGATTTTTGCACAGGACAGGTTTTTATTGCACATGGACTGGCCTGTTATTGTGAATGGCGCACAGGTCAATGACTACAGGGCAAAAATTCCAATGGATTTCATGAGATACTACAACGCTACTGCAAACATTGTGAATATGACTGCTGCGCACCCGCTTTTCATAGACCAGATATATCTTCTCAAGCAGTTCATGAACATCAGCTACTACGTGATGAACGAGACTGTGCTCTATACTGTGAGCGATATGGATGAGAACTACACTGTGATGTTCGCTGTGGGGGTGGAAAGGGATGTGTAGGTGGCTGCTGTTTATCCTATTGCTTCCGCTTGTGCTGGGACAGACTGTTCCACCTGAAGCTTCTGATGTGCCGGACCTGCAGAAGGATCCAGAGGCGTTCCAGCAGTACTATGAGACAAGGACCGGCAACAGGGTGCCAAGCCCCTGCACAGGCTGCAGCTATGATGGGGGGAGCGGGACGCTCAGTGTTCCTGAAGGCAGCGGGCTGCTCGTGACTGACAACAAAGGCAACATGATGAGGGCACAGCCAGGCAGC
>CAZFZC010000063.1:3510-6705 GCA_964523155.1 uncultured Methanosarcinales archaeon | reverse complement strand
ATGCAACAGCTCGGACGTGGGACACGCAAGGCGCCCGGCAAGGATAATGGGCCTGAAGGCATTGTTCCGTGCAACCCATGTACCATGCTTTCCGCCGGCCTCGACTGTGCACCTGCCGCTCCACCCCAGCCACTTTCTGTTCGTCTCGCGCGCCTGCCATTCGAATATCCTTGCCAGTGAGGCTGTCCTTTGCTTTGCTGCCAGGGAATCGACCTGCTGCATCCCGGCAGCCGGAGTCCCGGGGCGCGGCCAGAACCTGGATATGTGCAGCATGTCGGGCGCTGCCTTTTCAATGAGCCTGACAGTGTCCCGGAAATCCTCTTCTGTTTCGCCGGGAAACCCGCATATGACGTCAGTTGACACAGTGCCCAGGGGAAACCTCTGGCGAAACCGTCCTACAAGCCCAAGAAAGTCCTCCGGGCTGTAGCTGCGCCCCATGGCGCCAAGAATCCTGCTGCTCCCTGACTGGACAGGCATGTGCAGGAACTTAAACACAGCGGGGCTCTCCATCGAGTCAAGGAGAGAATCAAAAATTGCTAGCGCGTGGTCAGGGTTCATCATGCCTACTCTTACAAGAAAGTCGCCCGGCAGTGCTGCAACCCTGCCCAGGAGTGCGGGCAGGCTGCCTCTGGTGTCCATGCCGTAGCATCCTGTGTCCTGGGAGGTCAGCCATATCTGCGTGCAGCCGCTCTGTACTGCTGACCTCGCAGACTCAACAATGTCGTTGCCGGAGTATGAGCGAAGCCTGCCCCTGGCCTTGCGTACAATGCAGTATGTGCACTTGCCCAGGCAGCCCTTGGAAATCGGTATGATGCCGACCGGGGCGCAAAACCTTCTCGGATAGCCCAGGCCCTTGCGGCCATTTGTTTTGCGCAGGATGTTTGCGTGCATTGCTTCCTCTATCACTTGGCCTATCTCATAGATATTGTCCGGGCCCACAAGCGCAATGCCCCTGAGCCTGGAAGGAAGGGCCTTTGCCATGCAGCCTGCAGCAACCACAGTCCTGCCTGTTGCCTTTGCCTCCTCAATATACCTCAGGACTTTTGTCTCTGTGGGCTGCTTCACCGCGCAGGTATTGACCACAATAACCTCTGCATTTTCCGCTCTGTCCGCCAGGCTAAAGCCCTCTTCGAGCAGCATGCCCTCCATGAACTCTGTGTCGCTCCGGTTAAGCGAGCAGCCGAATGTCCTGATGAAAACATGCGTCATACACAGGCTGAAATGGCAGGTGGCTTATTAAGATTGGCTGCCAGGAACCGGCTTTCCCTGCCGCGCTTCATAAAATTTATATACATGGCAGCCCTATAAAACAGCATGGCAAACGACAACCTGGATCTCGGAGGAAACATCAGGCTGACAGGGTTTGGCGAAACAGACGGCGCAACCATGATAATCGTCAAGAAGATGGTTGGCAGCTTTGTGAGAAAAGTTGACAGCAGGGACATGGGCTTTCAGAACCTTTCGCTTACCCTAAAGAGGGTGCACGCAAACCCTCAGAGCGAGTCGTCAGGCAAGTTTGAGCTGCGCGCAAACCTGATTGCCGACAAGCAGCACAACGCAGAGGTAACTCACCCCAACCTGCTGGTTGCAATTGACAGTGTGCTCAAGAAAATTGAATCCGGGCTGCAATGAGAATTCTTGCCAGGGTAATTCCCGGGTCGCGTGAGAACTCTGTCAGGTGGGAGGGAGATAAAGCTGTTGTCAGGCTGAAGGCGCAGGCAAAGGACGGCAGGGCCAACAGGGAGCTTGTCTGGCTGATGTCAAGGGTGCTTGGCCAGCCGGTGAGGATAAAGTCAGGGCTCACCTCGAAAAACAAGATTCTGCAAGCCGGGTCGCAGCACTGCGCAGGCCGGAAAGGGAGCCCTCGTTGACCACAACGTAGTGTGCCATTGCTATAGGCCCTGCCTTGTTCAGGTTCATTATCTCTGACTCGTCGCGTTTCCTGGCATCTTTTGGGGTGAGCGGCCTGTACTGCCTCTCCGGATCATTCTGCCTTGCCTTCCTTTCTGAAAGGCGGCTGTAGCGTGTCCCTGGCGAAGCATGGACTGCCACAGCTGCGAAATTTCTGCCGAGCTCCCGTTCAAAATACAGGTACTCCTCCCAGCTGTAGAGCCCGTCAACCACAACATTTTTGCCCATGCCCCTGATTTTTTCCATATTCAGCTCTGCAAATGCAGCCATGCCGTGCCGGCTTCGCAGCTCTTCGCGCACAAGCCTCTCGTTTGCCTCACTGACCTCCAGGCCCCGCCGTGCAAGCTCATCCATTGTCAGCTGGCCGAGCCGGACGTAGGGAAAACCAGATTCCTGCAGCATGCGGGCAAATGTTGTCTTCCCTGCGCCAGTCATCCCCACTACTGCAACAATCATTGCCCCTTGGAAAACTATATATGTTTAATATTTTTTCATGGCAAGGATGAGACGCGTGAAGGTCGGCAGCAACCCGGCCACTGGCAGGCCGGTTTACAAGATAGAGTTCTCGCCAAAAGAGCTGCCCTCCCTCTGCCTTTTCAACAGCCAGGATGTCATTGTGGGCAATCCGGGCAGCAACATCGCCATAGGCTTTGTCTACAACTGGAAGACAGACAGCCCCCCTGAAGAAATAAGGAATCTTTTTTTGCGGCTGTCAAACTACGCATACCTTACTGGGTACTGGAAGACGACAAACGGCGCAAAGTACGTGTTTGCCAACATCCTTGCAAACCCAAACGTAAACAAGCTTCTTCTGCTCATCTTTGGAGGGAGGGACAACGGGCACCTGCTTGTGGATGCGCTTACATGCTTCTGGAAAAACGGAACTGACAGGAGCCAAACGATTATCGGCAGCAGGGCACCCAACCCGCGCTTTGAGCAGGTTGGCCCAGAGGCCCTGGAGCGCATCAGGAAGCAGGCCGACCTCGTTGTGCATGACTGCATTACAGACCCCAAGGATGCTGAGAAGACTGTGCGGGCGCTTTACCAGGAACCGGGCCGTGCAACAGAGCCAAAGGGCGTCAGGCTCTATTCGCTTTCGCAGAAACTGCTGTATGACGACGGCGCCCGCTTTTTTGAGCCCTATGCGCTGGACCTCTCGGGCGGCCAGAAGCCTGCAGCCTATATACAGAAATACTCGGGCCTGGCGCTGGGCCACACAGTCCATGCAGACAGCCTCGCAGAGGCGCTTGAGATGGTTGCAGCCTATGTTTATGAGAAGGGGGA
>CAZFZC010000063.1:0-3500 GCA_964523155.1 uncultured Methanosarcinales archaeon | reverse complement strand
GCTTCCTGACGGGTTTAGCCTGCAGTATCTTGAGAAATACGCCGGCGAGTTCCTGGGCGGGGTGCAGGGCGAGTTTGCATACAGCTACCATGACAGGATATTTCGGAGATGGGGGAACCAGGTGGACAGGGCTGTCCTCCTGCTAAAGAAAAGCCCGCAGACCCGGAGGTGCCTTATCTCGCTGTGGGACCCGGCATGCGACCTGGAAACCCAGAGCCCGCCGTGCCTTGACTTCCTGTGGTTTGTGATTCGCAGCAGTAAGCTTGAGATGCATGCGGTTTACAGAAGCCACCACCTGGCAACTGTCACCAGGGAAGGCAGGCTGGTTGCAGGCGAAGGCGCCTTTGTGCCCAACATGTACGCGCTTGCCAAGCTTCAGGAATCTGTCGCAGGGCGCATCGGAAAAAAACCAGGGCCAATTGCCCTGACTGACTTTTCCGGCCACCTTTACATGAGCGAGCTTTAGACCTTCTTGAGCTTTTCCTTCTTTTTCTGCGCAAGCTCCTTGAGCTTTTCGTAGTCAGCCTTTTTCATCGAAAGCACAACATCGGGCTTCTTGTCAAAGCCCTTCATCATGTCCTTCCTGTCGTTCTGAATGGCCTGGCTGACAAGCCTGCGCTCAACTGGAGACTGGGCACCGCGTACGTCACGGGGCCTGGGCTTTTTGCCTGTCTCATAAGCCCGAAGGAGCGAGTCCCTCTCCCTCTTCTTTGCGTCATCGGGCTTGCCACTTTTCACCTTCTCGACAATTTCCCGGCCCTGCGGCGTGAAGAGAAGGAACAGTATCAGGACAATCAGAACCAGCAGCAGGAGCAGCCACAGCCACCAGATGCCGGATCTGTCCTGCTCGCTCTGGTACTGCTCCAGGTAGGTAATGCCGTCGTTGTTAAGGTAATTTGCATCCCTTGGGTCAAGGGGATCAAGCCCGTTCTCATCCTCCCACCCGTCAGGCAGTCCGTCGCCGTCACTGTCGCCCGGCAGCGGGTTTAGCTCGGGTATCGGGTTTTCCTCAATGACCTTTTTCCTACAGACGAACTCCTCACAGTTTGAGTTGAGGCAGTCAGAATCTGACGTGCAGGATCGCCCGTCGAGGCACTTGTTGCGGCAAATCCCGCCACAGTCAACATCCGCCTCGTCAATGTCGCGCAGCCCGTTCTCGCAGGGGTCAACTGCAGTGCACACGCCGTTTTTGCACTCGCCGCTCACGCAGTCGTAGTCAAGCTTGCATGATTTGGTGTCAGCGCACTTGGCGCAGCTGCCGCCGCAGTCAGTGTCTGTCTCATCCCCGTTCCTGTAGCCGTCAAAGCATGAGACTTCAGTGCAGACCTTCTCCATGCAGAAACCCGATACGCAGTCGCTGTCGAGTATGCAGGACTTGCCTGTATCGCAGGGCCCGCAGCTATCGCCGCAGTCGATGTCTGTCTCGTTGCCTGCCGCAAACTTCCCGTCCTCGCAGGGCCCGGGCTTGCTGTCGCGCCTGACTGTGAAGCCGTCGGATGAGGCCACCTTCGAGAATACCCCAACCTTATTTGTGACCTTGGCATACACCCTGTACGAGCCGTCAGGCAGGTCTATGCTTTTCCCGTCAGAGTCCTTGATTATGTCCTCCTGTGCGTCCCGGCTCTTTATCCAGCCTGTGGAATAGTCTGTGGTGGTGCTGTTAACCATGTAATAATAGTGCTGTATTCCTGTCTCGTTGTCCGACGCGTTCACGCCTGCAAGCACCCTGTAATGGATCCAGGTGACCCCGTCCTTTTCCTCCTGCTGGGTGTCGTCAACCCGGTGTATGACAGGCGGGCTTGTATCTGCGTAGACCTTCCTGCTTTTCACATTGCTGACAGAGCCAAGCTCATTTGAAAGCTGGCACGTGACATACACTGTGTTGTTGTTGTTCTCAAAGTCCACCGGCTCGCTTTTGTGCGAGCTGCCCACGGTGCCGAAACTCCCTGAGCCGCCGGTTATGGCTGCAAGGTCGTTGACCGAGTAGTAGCAGACAGCGTCAAGGCTTGTTTTGGCCCATATTGCCGCCGAGAGGTTGCCAATGTATTTTTCCGGCGCTGTTATCTCCATATCGAACTCAAGGCTTGTGTCAACAACGAAGCTTGCGCTTTCAGCTCCGCGCAGCCCGGCCCTGTTCTCGCAGACCACATAGTATGTATAGGACTTCTTGTCCTCAACAGGCTCCACAATGGAAAACACTGTGCCGAAGTTTTCATCGATTATCTCCATGTCACTGTACTCTGAGCTTGTACTGCTGTAGGCGCAGACTGACTCCTCGTTTGTCTCAACAAGTATGTTTGAGAGAAGGCTGAGGCTTGTCACATCAGACGCTACAAGGGTGATTTCCGGCGGTGTCATGTCCATGCCAACCTGAAAGCTCGCTGTGCTTGTTAAAGCGTACTTTTCCTCAGTGCACCTGACATAGAGCGTTGTGGTTGTGCCGTCCTGCATCTTAAAGCCTGCCTGGGAGTGGTTTGTGCCCCCTGTCAGGCCGAAGTCCTGGTACACTGTGCCTGTTCCAAGCAGGAAACTGCACCGGGCGCTCCTGTCTGTCACTATGGCTATTGTGAACGGGGAAACATGCGAATAACGGTTCTTTGGCTGTGTAATCCCTATATCCAGGTAGGTTATGATGTCGAATGACACTGTGCCCCTCACAGTGTTTCCGTTCATGTCAGAGACAGCATAGGTCAGGGTGTACTTACCGGCGCCCTCCTGGCCGACCTCGCCAAGCAGGACGTGGGACTCGTTCTGGTCGAAGAAAACGCTTATGTCTTCCCCGTCAAGCGACATCTCGTAGTCAAGCGTGGATATGTCAACAGGCTCGGAGAACTCCAGGACAATGTCAAAGTAGCCTGACGTGACTACCTTCTCACCCCGCGGCGAGTAGCTGGCAAGCTCAGGCGGAGTCTTGTCAAGGTGGAACACATAGGTCAGGGTGCCGTTCTTAAACCTCCTTCCGAGTGAATCCTGGGCCTGCAGCACCAGGTAGTGGTCAGGGTCATCACTGATTGTCGCGTTGTGGTAGAAGAAGTCTGAATAGCCCCCCGGGACAAAGCTGACGCTAGCTCCGTCAAGCTCCGCCCTGGTCAGGGTTGCGTTCGTCGAAAAGTGCAGCTCGATGTCCGGATTGTTGTCATTGACATACGTCACTGTCGCGGACGCTGCGCTAATCAGGACAAGCCAAATCACAAATACAGCCAATTTTCTCATTTTACCACCACCACCGGTTCTTCAAGATATCCAAAATAGTTGACCTTGCGCTTCTCAAGATGCGAAACGGTCTTGTCATTGTGAGTGTAAACCTGGCAGAATATCTCGATGTCAAAGGACTTGCCAGGGTCCAGGCCAAAGAGGTCCAGGTATGCAAAATAGTTGATGCCGTTGTCCTGGCTCTGCAGGTCCCCTTCTGAATATCCCATGTCCTCACCGCCTGCCCTGACATAGAAGTCAAGGATGCTCTTTATTGTCTTGTTGTCCGAGAGGTTGTATTTCAGCAT
>CAZFZC010000062.1:0-6798 GCA_964523155.1 uncultured Methanosarcinales archaeon | reverse complement strand
GATATTTGTTGAGAGTGGGATATTCCTTTCCACAAGAAGCCAGTACAGTGACCTTGTTGGTCCCTGCGAGTTCTCATGGTCTCCCTACCTGAAGCTGCAGGGTGTGCTTAAAATCAGGCCAGCCAGGCACTGACCATACGTTCCACAGATGCCTCAGGGCAGCTGCGAAAACTCCTGCCTGAGCATTTGCACGGTTTCCCTTGTTCTGGGAACAGCATAGCCTGTGAACGCGCCGGGGTCTGAAAGAATAAGCCTTTCATCGCTTGAGAACTTTCGCCAGTAATATTCTGAGAAGTCCGGGTCCTTCATGGCTGTATCAAGCAGCGGAGTGTTTTTTGGGGTCTTTTCGTACTTCAGTATGAAGTTCTGCAGCGCCCCGGGCGCCCATTCTGCTCTCTGGCGGCGGTTTGGGCCCCGCAGCAGCAGAAAGGCCCTGTCTATCGCGTACTTGAAGGGGTTGTGCGACATCTCGCTGTAGTCGCTGCGCTTTGCCTCTTTGGTCCATTCCTTAACCCTCTTATGCGCGTCTGCAAACGCGTGGGACTTGAGTATCACGTTCATTGCCTCAGAAGAGTACATTGATGCCAGGCCCAGGTTCTTCTCAAGGTACTGCGGGACAGCAGCCAGGTTTGCCATGACCCTTGTCATGTCTTTGAGGCTTTTGGCCAGCCCTGCCATCATGTGCTGCGGCTCAAAGCGGCTCTGCACGCTGCCGCGCAGGTCGCGCTGGTGCTCGGAAACCGGCATACGGTAGAGAGTCAGCATCCCGGCCACTATGTCTTCGCACAGCCCGGAGATGTTCTCCTCTGTTATTGGGTTGTCCTTGCCTGCATCAGTGCTTGAGCCTCCCAGCCTGCCCTGCGTGTCCACGCCAAGAAACTCCCGGATTTCAGGCCGCTTGAGCTGGCGCAGGGAGTTGGCAGCGTCTGCCAGGACAAGGTCCATTGTGGCACAGCAGTGCCCGAGATCAGACAGGGGCTCCTTTGGCACAATCTGCGTCGGTGTCCTGCAAACCTTTAGGCCGAGAATGTTATTTAGCACATAACTCCGGTAATTCTCGAACTCGCCTTCACGCACAAAGAGCGCAGGCTGTGCGCCGGTGCCTACAATTCCGTCCAGCTTGCCCTGCAGCTTGTCTTTTGCCCTGTCAAGCTCCCTTATCCTGTCTGCAAGCCTTTGGCCATAGCCAGCCAGGACATAGCCTACTGTCACAGGCGAGGTCCACTGGCCGTGCGTGCGGCCAACCTGTACCAGGCCAGCCCACCTCTCTGCACTGTCCAGAATTTCCATGAGCAATCTCTTCGACCTTGGCAGGAGCACGCCTGCAACAGCATCCCTGAACGCAAGGCTCCTCGCACTGTCCAAAATGTCATATGAGGTCAGGCCGGGGTGTATATATCTTGAATTGCGGGGGTCAGAGAGGTTTTCTGTTATTGCACCAATTATGGCCTGCTGGTCGTGCTTTGTGACAGCATCCTCCAGGTACACAACATATGCTGCGCCAAGCTTTTTGATTGCCTGGCTCAGGTCGTCCAGCGCTTCCAGGGAAGGCTGCATCCCTTCCCTGCCGAACCTGTGCAGGCCCGCAAGAACAGCCTCATGGACCTTTCCGCAGTATTTGACCTCAGCTTCCATGCTCAGGCAGTCGTTTATCTCCTCGTCCCTGTACTTGGCGTCATAAGGGCAGATGCTGCGGAACCTTTCCCGAAGTACCGCCTGATGGAGGAGTCGTCTGACCTCATGGGGCGTGTAGCTTTCCTTTCCCAGCATTATGCCTTCAAGGCTGGGTGCTGTCTTCTCAATAGTCCATTTTGTGAAGCTCTTCACTTTCTCTGCCCCAGTATTCAACTGTTTTGTTGATATCCCTGAAGGTCATCCGGAGGATGGGCTCATCCATCCTTTCTGCAGTGCCAAGGCATAGCCCGACATATCCATAGTCCTTTGCCCTGCTGATAAGCCTGTCCGGGCTGTCTGTAAGCGCCCAGGCCTCGAGCCGGTATGGCTGGTTTGCGCAGATTGTCTGAAAATCCTTCTGCAAGTGATGCTGCTGCAGTCTGACAAGCATATCCTGGATTGGGAAAGCATGGCCCTCCATCGCAAGGTCTGCGCCAAGACCGTGCCTGCCGAGGGCTTTTGCGAACTTGCCGTCGTATGCACCCCCGCTGAAGTGCCCCACGAGGCTTACCAGGTTTCTGGCATAAAGCTCCCTGAAGAAATGGTAAAATACTGCCGAGGGCGCAAAGACAGCCTCAAGTATCTGCCCGCCCTGCTGGGTGTTGTGCCAGTCATCGCCCATTTCCTTGACAAGCACATGCCTGTTGTCGGTTATTCCGTTGCATCGGATGTTGCGCAGCCTGCTGTAGAAACCAACTACTGCCTGGCTGTCAGAGGGCTTTGGCATCCCGTATGCCTTGTGCGGGTCAACAAGGCTTACGCAGGTTCCTGAAAGACTCATGGGATAGAGGCCGTATCCGCGAATTTTGTCTGTCACTACTGTGTCAAGTGTGCAGTAAACCCTTGATTTCTCTGCCCATCTCCAGAGAGCTCCCTGAAAGTACCTGTTGATTCGGCCCGAAGGCCGCCCAAGCTCAAGCCTTGTACCGTCCATAACTACTTTTGCATAAAGCTTTATTGCATCATCCCAGCGCATTGCAAAACCGTCCTGCAGCATGGAGTCTGCAAACCCCAGTCCCAGGCTTTCCAACCTTTCGCCAAACTCCGGCTTTGTCCCGTTTCCGTCTGAGTTCATTTGCACGAGAAGGTCCTGGTGGGAGACAACTGCAATCTGCCTGTCTTCTATCTGGTATATTCCAGGCTCTTTCTTCGTATATGCAAGCATGTGTCCGCAGATGCTGAAAGGCGCACAAACCCGCTGGCCGTGCACAGCAGTTTCCCCTGTTGCAACCCACACTTTGCACTCACGCGCTGAATCGTAAAGCCCTTTCTTGATTTGAGAAACAAGCGACTCGTCCTTGATTTCAGGCACCTCAAGAATGTCAGTGAGCGCAATGGGCTCAAACTTATGCCTTTTCGCGAATTCGGCTGCATCGCACACAAATTCAGCTGCAGACTCCTGGGGGTCTGTTGTTTCGCGCCCCCGTGCAGGAAAAACTGCCAGGTTGTGGCCGATTGACGGCCTGAGCAGATAATCCCCGCCAATGCACTTAATCTCTTCCCTGCAGAAATTCCTTGTTGCCTGCCTAAGCTCCCCAAGGTCTCTTGAGGCAAGGTTGCCTTTGTGTATGACTTCAGTGCTGTAGGTTTTCATCTGCCTGATTCATGTCAGTCACCGCAACCATATAAGCCTTTTGGTTTGATACTATTGCGAAGTGGCTTCTCCAGGTTGCACACTGATGCGACAACCTCTCTGCTGTTGAGTTTTTCGGAAATGTGTAGGGTTTCCCAGAACACCTGCGCCCCAAATATCTGCCTGTATGCTTGTGCATCAGAACTGTTTGTTGAGAAAAAAACGCGCATTGCATTCCTGCTGTATGCTTCCTTTAGCGCTGCAAGACAGCACTTCCTCACAAGGACATGGGACGTGCCAGCAAGCTTTCCAACCTCTGCAACCTTTCCCCTGTATCCTTGCAGGTATTCGCTGACAACAGCCCTGTCGCAGGCCCTCCAGTATTTGTTGTATGACGGAAGCTCTTCAACGCCCCTGGCAACGCAGACTGAAAGTGTTGCCGCATGGCTCATGTCGCCATTGCGGCATGCATAAAACCCGTCCCATACGCTGTCCTCGCCCAACAGCTCTGCGATGTCCCATATGCCGTTCTCCATGGGGTTGGAGTTTTTTTTGTATATTCCTGCGGCAAGGTACCTGTCAAGTACGAGCTGTGCGCGCAGCAGGCTGTATCCGCCCTGGCCGTTGATGCGCACAATGCGGCTGTCAGACTCTCTTGCCTTCCCAAGGTTTGTGGCTGTTTGCCCCTGCATCCATCACACAGGTTTTGAGGGAGAAGTTAAACTTTTCGGTTGGTAACCATTACAGAGTGGTTATGCGGTTCATGGCAGCACATGAATTGCCCAAGGCAGATTTATGTAAGCCGCTCATGAAAGGGGCCGCAGGAGGATCTTAGCTTCACACAGGCTTTAAGGGTTTTCAACAGTTAGTCGTTCTCCACCCGCGGCGCAAGAATGAACGACAACATGACTTTGTCAACTTCCTTGAACTCAAGCTTGAGCGGATAGTCCTTGTTGAACTGAAGCTTGACTTTCTCTGCGACTTTCGCGCCGGGTATCATCTTCTTGAGATACTCTATGGAATACTTCGCCTTCACCTTGTCCTGGGTTTCGGTCTTGATTTGGGTGTCATCGTCCTTCTTGAGCTCGATGTTTGCCTTTGACAGGTCGCCCTCGGCTGTTATGGTCAGCTTATCCTGGTCGCAGATGAAGCTTACAGACTCTGCGAAGATGCCTGCATCCTCTATTGCCTCTGTCAGGCCGGCAGAAAGCGTTGTGACTGTAACCGGGAAGCTGAGCTCAGGCACCTTGTGTTCCTTTTCATCAAGTTCGATTATCGGCAGGGAAAACGTGCGGATGTTTGCCCCCTGAAATGTTATCTGGAGCTTGTTGTCCTTTGTTACCTCCAGGCTGACAATGTCGTTGGGCTTGGCCCTTCTCATCACCTGCTTGACATCGCCGAGGTTCACGCCAAGCTCCATCTCCTTTGGAACCGTGTAGTCTGCAAATGCGCTTGAGGGAAGCTTGAATATCACCATTGCCACATTGGCAGCGTCCATTGCAACCAGCTCAAGCGCGTTCTTGTTCACCTTGAATCGCGCCTCTGTCACCAGGTCTGATATGATAGTAATGCTGTCCCTGAAATATTTCGGCTCAGCAAGAGTCAGTTTCATCGTAACACCCCCTGATTAATGGGCTAAGAGAAATCCGAGTATGTTTATAAAGATTTAGGTTGGCCCGAAGAGCGAGGGGTTCTCTTTTCTGAAATCCTCGAGCACTTTTCCGAACATCCTTGAGCGCCTTCCCTTCAGGTACAAAAATCCAAGGCCGGATGCAACAATTGCGCCTGCTGCATCCACTATCAGGTCCCACATGGTGTCAGAAAGCCCGCTTTTCTGCATGTTCAGGCCGAATGAACTGTCCATCGCGAACTCAAATATTTCCCAGAGAGCGCCTATTGCCATGGCAAAGCAAAACGAAAAGAAACAGATTGTCAGCGGCTTGGCCCTTATTTTCTTTTCAGCATAGAGGACATAGAGCATAAGGAACCCGATGAACCCCAGAACAATCCCGCTGCTGGCGTGAAGGATTAGATCCCACCACCAGAACCTTGTGTAGTACCCGTGAACCTCGCCCAGAAAGATGGCAGTGTAGATAAACAGGACAATCACAATCTCAAACTCGGCAGGAAGGCTTATCCTGTAGTTGCGCTCAAAAAGAGAGGGAAGAAAGGTCATAAGGAGCGCAAGGCCCGAGACAAAGGCAACTGTCCAGCGCGTGTTTGCAAGAGCGCTTATTAGTGCAAGAAGGATTACTATTCTCAGCGTGAAGGACAGGGCAAGAAACACCCTGTCTGCGCCCGGCCACCTCATCTTTGTTTGTCAGTTGCCCTGTTTTAAAAAGTTAACGGCAATTCTCTGGGGTGCCCCAAAACAGGCTGTGCAGCCGCCCCTGATGCGTGCAGTGCGCGGCAAAAAAACAGCCCCATCCAGCCGGTCCCTGCCTCAAACAGTCAAATTTTTAAGTTTGCCCATTTTTTTTTCGAAAATGCAAGAAGTCGGCATTCTTCTCATAACAAACCTGGACGATGATGATTTCCGGGCAGTTGTTGACAGCATTAAACTGCGAAGCCGGCTCCTTGTGGTCTGCGACCGCTCATCCATCCTTGGCTATCCCCAAAGGGATTTCTCGCACATGATTGACAATTTCACTGACTCCCAAAGGCTTGTTGAGAGAATCCGGAAATGGCGGAAAAAAAACAACAAGAGGATTGCAGGGATTATCGGGCTTGACGAGGAGTACCACTATGCGTTTTCAAAGGCTGTGGCTGCCTCTTTCGGGCTTGCCTACCATGACAGGCGCACAACGGATTTGTGCTCAAACAAATATCTCCAGAGGCTTGCGCTCTTTAGGGCGGGGGTGCAGGTTCCGGGGTTTGAGGCTATAGAAGGGCCGAGCACATCCATCAGTTACCCAAATGTCCTCAAGCTTGTCACAGGCTACGCAAGCCAGTATGTATTCCTGAACAGAAGCGAGGCCGAGTTCCGCAAGCACTACAGGGCGCTTGAGCGCGTGAAAAACAGCAGGAAAAAAGACCCTACCCTTGTTGCGCACAGCTCGCGCTTCGGGGTTATCAACCCCCGCAAGCAATACCTGGTTGAGGAGTTTATGGACGGAGAAGAGTACTCTTGCGATTATCTGGTAGGACCAAGGATAAGGATACTTCGGATTGTAAGAAAATACAGCACTGCGTTCGGATACTTTGACGCGTTCTACCTTTTCAGGAACGAGAGAATAGCGGGGTTTCCTGTCCAAAAGCTAAGGCAAACCTTGCGAAGGACAGCAGATGCCCTGGGTATAAGGCACGGAGTCTGCATGATGGACTTTAAGGTCAGAGCGGGCGGAATATGTGTTATCGAGACCACAGTCCGGCCCGGCATAAGCACCTTTGTGACGCTGATGGCAAGGGTCTGGGGAACCACAAGCATTGATGTTTCCTTTGGCAGGATGCTTGGCAGGCCCCAGGAGCCGGTGGCGAGGAAATCAGGGCTGGTTGTATACATCCAGGTGCCCTCCCTTGGCAGGATTACTGAGTTTGACACTTCATACTTT
>CAZFZC010000061.1:0-6897 GCA_964523155.1 uncultured Methanosarcinales archaeon | reverse complement strand
AGGATACAGCACCTGTACACCGGCGGGACAATATTTCACACCTTCCTCGGGGAGGCAGTGTCAAGCGGTGAGAGCTGCAAGAAGCTCGTGCAGAAAATCGCCTACAACACCCGTCTGCCGTATTTTTCCATAACGCCGACATTTTCAATCTGTCAGGATCACGGCTACATAAGGGGCGAGGTGTTCAAGTGCCCGACATGCCAAAAGGAAACCGAGGTGTTCTCGCGGATTGTCGGATACTACAGGCCTGTGCAGAACTGGAACAACGGCAAAAGGGAAGAGTTTAAATTCAGGGAGGAGTTTTTGGAGAAGAAATCCCTGGACTCGAGCCTTCCCTCTGAGCTGCTGGCAAAGGCAAAATGAAATATGTTTTTTTCATGACACCAACATGCCCGAACTGCACTGAGATAAAAGAGTATCTCGAGACAGCAGGCGTATCCGGCGAAATAATTGACGCATCAGAGGAGGCCGGGTTTGAGAAAGCCAAGGAATACGGGGTTATGGGCGTGCCCCTCATGATTTTTTTTAACGACAAGGGCAGCGAGCTGAACAGGGCTGACAACATCGATGACATAAGGAAAGTCATCGAGAACAAAAGCCTTGCAGGGCTGTAAAATGCTTCCCTGGATGGGCATGCAGAAGATGTGCCTGATAGACTATCCTGGGCACACAAGCTGCGTTCTCTACCTCGGCGGGTGCAACTTTGCCTGCCCGTACTGCCATAACCCCGGCCTTGTGGCAGGCTGGGAGAAAAAGGAGGTTCTCCCTGAAAGTGAAATCCTTGCATTCCTTAAGGATAGAAAGGCCTGGCTTGACGCTGTTGTAATCACAGGCGGCGAGCCGCTGCTCTACCCCGAGCTTGCTGCCTTTGCAGGGAAAATCAAATCAATGGGCTTCCTGCTCAAGGTTGACACCAACGGGGCAAACCCCGCCCTCCTTGAAAAGATGCTTCCGCTGGCAGACTACATTGCAATGGACATAAAAAGCTCGCCCGCAAAGTACAGGGCAGCTGCAAACGCAGATGTTGACATGGAGAAGATTGGGCAGAGCATAAGGCACATAATGGGTTTGGCAAAAGACTATGAGTTCCGAACAACTGTGCTTCCTGAGTTCTTCGAAGTGCAGGACGCGCACGAAATCGGAAAAATGCTAAAGGGCGCAAAGCGCTATGTCCTGCAGCAGTTCCGCCCGAAGTCCACGCTTGACCCCGCCTTTGCAGCCAAAAAGCCCTACAGCAGCGAAGCGCTTGCGCTGTTCAGGAGAATTCTGTCAGGCTACTGCCGTCAGGTAACTGTCAGGGATTGCGCAGCTGCGCCTTCCTGATCTGCTGTCTCGGCCGGCATATGCCGGACATACTGCAAAAGCTTTATAACTGGCAGCCCTTCCCCTGGCAAAATGCGGCCAACATGGGACGAATACTTTATGGAGATAATGCGCTCGGTTGCAAAGCGCGCTACCTGTGACAGGGGCAGGAGCGGGTGCGTTGTTGCCCGGGATAACAGGATTCTTGTGACTGGGTATGTAGGCTCGCCAAGGGGAATCGGCCACTGCGACGACATTGGCCATGAGCTAAAAACAACAACGCATGAGGACAAAAGCACAACAACCCACTGCGTGAGAACCACACATGCTGAGCAGAATGCGATATGCCAGGCTGCAAAGATGGGCATATCAGTTGACGGCGCAACCCTGTACTGCAGCATGACACCCTGCTACACATGCGCAAAGATGCTGATAAACGCAGGGATAGCCCGGGTTGTCTGCGAGAAGGATTACCATGCAAGCAAGGAGACAAAGCGCGTTTTTGCCGAGGCAGATGTTCGGCTGGACATACTGAACAGCGAATGCGCCAGATACCAAAACCAGTAAAATGGACAGTAAATTGAAAAGTAAAATGCTGCTTTACAACACGCTGGCAAGAAAAAAGCAGGAGTTTAAGCCTCTTGGCGAGGTGGCGGGGTTTTACAGCTGCGGCCCGACAGTCTACTGGTACCAGCATATCGGCAACCTGCGCACTTACATATTCAACGACATTCTCAAGCGGACCTTAAGATATGCAGGCTACAGCGTAAGGCACGTCATGAACTACACAGACGTCGGCCATCTCACAAGCGATGCAGACGAGGGCGAGGACAAGATGGAGAAAGCCGCAAAGAGGGAGGGAAAAAGCGCAAGGGAGATTGCTTCGCACTACACAGAGGCGTTTGAGCGCGACGCGGCAAAGCTTAACATCATACCTCCTGATGTCACCTGCAACGCAACAGACTACATAAAAGAGCAGATTGAGCTCATATGCCTACTTGAAAAAAAAAGCTACACTTACAGGACAGGCGATGGCATATACTTTGACACCTCAAAGGTCAAAGACTACGGCAGGCTTGGCAGAATCAAGGCTGAGGAGCTAAAGGCAGGCAAAAGGACAGACATGCGCCAGAAAAGGAACAAAACCGATTTTGCCCTCTGGAAGTTTTCAGAGATGCCGGGAGCAAGGCAGCAGGAATGGGAGAGCCCGTGGGGAATTGGCTTTCCTGGCTGGCACACAGAATGCTGCGTCATGAGCTCAAGGCACCTGGGCAGGCAGTTTGACATCCACACGGGCGGCGAGGACCATATCCAGATACACCACACCAACGAGATTGCGCAGATGGAGGCAGCCTACGGCGTGAAGCCCTGGGTTCGGTTCTGGCTGCACGGCGGGTTTCTCACGTTTCGGGGCGAGAAGGTCTCGAAGAGCAAGGGCGGCCTTTACACAGTCTCGGAACTTGAAACAATGGGTTTTGTGCCCGTTGACTACAGGTACCTCTGCCTTAACACGCACTACAGGAAGCAGCTTGCATTCTCAGTTGAGGCAATGGAACAGGCGAAATCAGCCCATGCCAGGCTCAGGCAGCACATCCTTGACCTGAGGGCTCATGACAGGGGCGGCGCAGAAGGTAAGGGTTATGTGCAGGAATTTGCCAGTTGCGTAAACGACGACCTCAACATGCCCAGGGCACTTTCAGTCCTGTGGCAGATGCTCAGGGATGATTCCCTCTCAAGCAGGAAGCAGCTTGAAATGGCCCTTGACTTTGACAGGGTGCTGGGCCTGGGCCTTGAGGACGTCAGGGAAGACGAGGCCGGCCCTGAAGTGATGCACCTTGTCAGGCAGAGGGAAGACGCCCGCAAAAAAAAGGACTATGCAGAGGCAGACAGGCTTAGGCAGGTAATACAGGGGCTTGGGTACGCAGTCAGCGACACGCCTGAGGGACCGCGGCTCAGGAAGCTCTGAATTTCTTCAGGAAGACTACACCGGATGCAACAAAAATCAGGCTGTAGAATACCTGGCTGGCAGTGAAAGGGCCGATGCGCGGGCCGAGCCTGAAAAATTCCACAATAACCCTGCCAAACGAGTACGCCATGAATGTGACGAGCACTGTTGCGCCGGGAAAAAGCCTTTTGTCCTTGACATACCAGACAAGAGCAAATCCCAGCAGTGCGTTTGCCATATCATAAAGCTGTGCAGGGTGGCGCACTGCATCCTTATAGTATACTGCCCACCACAATCCTTCTGAAACCTTCCTGCCGTAGCAGCACCCGGCAAGAAAACAGCCCACCCGGCCAATTGCCTGGCCAAGCAGCGCCCCGACAGAAGCCGCATCAAGAAACTGCCAGAACCTTTTTTTCCTGTACAAATAGAACCCTACACATGCGCAAAGGACGCCAAACCACGCTCCCGAGGATGCAAGCCCGGCCCTGAAAAAGTCAAGGAAAAATGCCAGCTTATTTTCATCTGCAGCAAAAAACAGCGCGTAGAACAGCCGGGCAAAAAACGCGCCCAGGACAAGGGCCGCTGCATAATATATAAGAAGGTCTCGTGCAGGCAGCCTCTTTCTCCTGGCCTCCCTTAAGCCCAGCAGCACGACGGCTGCAACACCAAGCCAGAACATCAGCAGGTAGCTTGGTATGGAATACGGCCCGAACTTCACGCTGCCTATGAAAAAGGAGGGAAATACTGCCAGGGTCCTGTGTGTGTCATACGGAAGCATCAGTTCCCTGCGTTGTCCTTGTTGTCGCCTTTGTCCTCGTCTTCCTCGTCATAGCAGGAGCACTCCTCACAGGCTTCGCCGCAGCCCTCGCCGCAGCCTGAGGACCCATCCTCATCGTCGCTGCCTTCAGAGGAGCATCCCACAAGTCCTGCAACAACCAGCAGCACGAGCGCAAAAGCCAGCCATTTCATGTTATCACCCGGCCGGATATTCTCTCACCTTCTATATATATTTTGTGGCAGTGCCCCGGCAGCATTGAGCTTCCTCTGGCAGGAACAGGTATTGCCGCAGGCAGCCCGGATTGGTGCCGTGTGCGTGTACAGCCAAAAGGGGGTTTGCAGCCTCGCCTGCCATGGCAAACTATAAATAAAGACGTGCATGCCTGACTGGCTGTGGAAATAATCAGGGCAAGCACAGGGTCAGGGCCCCTGGACAGCCTTCTTTGCGGTGGCCTGGAGACAGACATAATCACAACAGTCTACGGTCCTGCGGGCAGCGGTAAGACAACTGTATGCCTCATGGCCTCAATTGCAGCGGTGCAACGGGGCAGAAAAGTGATTTTTGCTGACACTGAAGGTGGGTTTTCAGTTGAGCGCATAAGGCTGCTTGGCGGGTTTTGTGAAGAGCACCTCAAGAGCATCATGGTCATACGGCCAAACGACTTCCAGGAGCAAAACAGGGCAATAAGGAACATCAGCCAAATGGCAAACGAGAAAATCGGTCTGGTTGTGGTTGACACGATAAGCATGCTCTACAGGATAGAGTGCGGCAGGAACCCTGACATCAAGGCTGTAAACAATGAGATGGGCATCCAGATTTCCATGCTCAGCGAAATCTCAAGGAAAAAGAACATCCCCGTGCTTGTGACAAACCAGGTTTACAGCGATTTTGAGATTCGCGACAGGGTTAAGATGGTCGGCGGGGACATCCTGAAGTACTCAAGCAAGTGCCTAGTTGAGCTGGAAAAAAGCAGGAACGGCAGGAAAATTTCTGTGAGAAAGCACAGAAGCCTGCCGGAAAACAGGGAAATCCTGGTAAAAATTGAGGAAAAGGGCTTCAGTATTCTCCGAAGTCCTCAATAGGCGTTGTGAACTCCTCAGCGCTCTTAATCGTGCCTCTTGCAAGCAGGTATTCCCGCGCAAGTATGTAAAACACCAGGCCAAGGCTCTTCTTGCCCTTGTTGTTGCATGGCACGACCAAATCAACGAAGTTTGACTGGTTGTTTGTGTCACAGAGGGCAACAACAGGAATCCCCACCTGTATTGCATCGTTTACAACATTTCTGTCAGGCCAGGTGTCGGCAACAATTATGAGCTTGACCTCAATGAAGTTCTCAAGGTTCGGGTTTGTAAGGATTCCGGGCGGATAGCGGCCTGCAAATACGCGCGCGCCACTCAGGGCACCGAATGTCTTGACTGCCTTCCAGCCGTTTTCCCTGCGTGAGGCAACCAGTATGTCCTGCGGCTCGTACTGGCTTACCAATTTTGCCGCAATCTTGAGCCTTTCGTCAATCTTTTGCAGGTTGAGCACAGAAAGGCCATCGGGCCTTGTCTTGTAAAGAAACTGCTCCATGTATTTTGTCTTAAACTTTGTCCCGATATGGATGCCTGCCTTCAGGTATGTTTTGGTAGGCACAAGCAACTGCTCTTCTGTCATTTTCTCCTCCGCTGCGGTTTTTATCGCCTCACACAGCTTTGCGAAGCAGCCATAGCCGACTGCCATGCATTGGCAATAACCTGTGGAGTCCGGGCTCTGTTTATATATTTTGCGAGAACCAAGCGGTTCTGACAGCCCAATTCCTGCCGAACTGCGTCACTGTACCTGCCCCAGCCCCGGAATTTGCCTGCAGGTTTGTCATGGAACTGCCTGAGGGAATATTTATATACACCCTTGTGCCGGGCTTCTGCCTGATGGCCAAAAGAACAGCCCTCCTGGTTATGGCACTTATATGTGCATGCGCGCCACTCACAGAGGAAAGGGGCGTCTACAGGGACTTTCTGCAGAAGACAATTGCGCCGGGAGAGGTAAGCTCGGTTACGCTAAGGGTTCTGCTTGGCGAAGGCGACACTTTCTACCTTCTGGAGGAGTTTGTTCCCGAAGAGTTTGAAGTCCTTGACCAGACCAGGTGGAGCGGGCACGAAAGCACCCTTATCACATACAGGATACGGGCGCCTGCTGAAAGGGGGACATATGCATGGAAGGGAGAGTATGCAATGGACAGGATGCAGGCGCCGGAAAAAGTGAAGGGCGAAACATCAGTCCTTGTCGGCTGAGAATTCCCTGAGTTGCCTGTACACAGGGCCCAGGGGAGTAAGTTTGCTGTGCATGAGGAAAAAGCTGCCGACATATATTTTTTTTGGGATTAGTTTTGGGACAGTGATTTTGCGCATCCTTTGGTTCCTGGCTACTGTTATGTGTGGCAGGAACTTATTGTCAGGCTTAAAGCCTGCATCCAGCAGGCGCTCATCCAGCAACCTCTGAAGCGCGACAACAGGCTCCTTGGGCTCAACTCCTGCCCAGACTATCCTGGGGCGGGACATGCTGGGAAACGCGCCAATACAGGAAAGGGTCAGCTCAAACGGCCTGAAGATTATGCCCTGTGCTGCACTGACAACCTGCCGCGGAAAGCTTTCGCCCAGAAACTTAAGCGTTATGTGAAAGTCTTTGACAGGCCTTATCCCAATTGGCAGCGCAGCCAGGTAGGCTGCCACCTCATTGCATAAAATAGAAAAAAAAAGACGCATCTATTCAGAAAGAACCGATTTTATTTTCTTTTCGTCCTCAGACTCGTCTTCTGGCTCAGGAACCTCGTCATCCGGCTCTTCTGCGTCGTCGTCCTTCTTGGGTTCCTCTTCATCAGGCTCTTCTGCAG
>CAZFZC010000060.1:5104-6912 GCA_964523155.1 uncultured Methanosarcinales archaeon | reverse complement strand
GCTCTACCGGTTCATTGTGCCCTACACAGTGCTGCTCCTGGTGCTGGCTCTTTGTTTTGCTGTGTTTTTTGTGCTGGGATTTGTCCTCAGCAGGGTCCCGGGCGCCATGCAGGTGGCAGGCTTTTTGTTTTTTGTCTCATACCTTAACTGGGCGAGGCACTACCTTTACCTGGTTGTCCGCCAATAGATTTATATACAGAAAAACCAAAATGCACGCAATGCAAAAAAGGGGACAGGTGTCAGCCTTCATACTCGTAGGGCTTTTTTTGTCAGTTGTTGTAGGCCTTTCAATAATGCTGTTTGAGGACGGGTTTTTCGGGATTTTTTCTGGCGAGCTTGACGCGGTCGCAGAGTACACCGGGTCCTGCATGCAGAACGTTGCCAGGCAGGGGCTGGCAATCATGCAGCTGCAGGGCGGCTACATTGAACTGCCAAAACATTTGCAGATAAAGCCCAAGGCATACATTGACGCGGGATACAGGGTGCCCCTGTGGTACATGGACGGGCGAAACCTGAAGCCGACAATTGAGATGATGGAGCGCGAGCTTGCAGGCTACATTGACAAAAATCTTGAGGGCTGTCTGAACAGCTATGCGGATTTCCCCCTTGACATAAGGGTTAAGGGCAACCTGTCAAGCAGAGTGACAATAGGCTATGAGGACGTGGATGTGGTCACAGAGTACCCGCTTGAAGTCGTCTTTCCTGAAGAGACAAAAACAATAGATGAGTTTCATGCCAAGTTCCCGTCAAAGTTCGGCAGGCTTTACAGCCTTGCCTCTGAGCTCATGGATTTTGAGAACCTGGACTTTTTTCTGGAGAACTACACAGACGAAATGATGGCAGCATCCGATTACCTGCCCTATGAGGGGATAATGGTTACATGCAGCCCGGTGCTCTGGCGCGAGCAGGAGCTAAAGGAGTACACCCAGACGCTTGTCATGCACAACCTCAATTTCCTGATGTTTGAGAACACTGACTACACTGAAACAGGGATACCCTACTACGATAAGCTCTACAAGGTGGACTTCACGCGCAGCGACTACAGCGACATAGGGGTGAAAGTCATATACAACCCCTCCTGGGACATGAAGTTTGAGGTTCTTCCAAGCTCAGGAGGAATTGCAAAGCCATACGGGTTTAAGCTGGAAGAGTTCATTCCCCTGTGCGTCAAGGTCATGCACCACAAGTACAACATGGAGTTCCCTGTCATGTTCCAGCTGACAGACGAAAAGGGCGAAAGGTTCTATTTCGCAAGCCCGGTTATTCTTCGAAGGAGCCTTCCCAACCGCTACAACGAGGTCATGCCCTGGCCCAATGACTACAGCCGTGTCGGCAACGCAAGGTTCTGTGCCAACACAACCAAAGTCTCGGTTTTCACTGAGGACGAGAACGGCGTGATAGTTGCAACGCCAGCAATCCGCAACAACCGCGAAAACTCCCTCAGCGCCTATGCGATGGACGCAGTCACAGGCGACATCCTGCCCAGGGTCAACATCAGCTACGGGTGCGTCAGCTACCTCTGTGACATGGGCCAGACGGATTATCCCAGGCAGGACGGGCTGCTTACTGGCGAGGATCCAATGCTTAAGGCTTACTTCCCGGAATGCTTCGGCGGCTTTGTGTACGGCGAGCATCCTGGCTACCACAAGGCAAGGAGCAGGGCGACTGTCTCGAGCGCAACTGACGGCATGCAGGTGCTTCTTGAAATGTACCCGCTCAAGCAGTTTGCATACGATTTCTTTGTTGTCGAGGAGCACAACGGCCTTCTGGACATAAGGACGCTTCTGGAAGGGGAGTCGCTTTACCTG
>CAZFZC010000060.1:0-5094 GCA_964523155.1 uncultured Methanosarcinales archaeon | reverse complement strand
TGGAGCTGACAAACAAGGACATTGACTTTGAAGAGCAGATAATATTTCCGTCGGACTCAGAGTATTATACCAACCTGACCCTGCCCGTGGGCTCCTTTACATACGAGCTTGAGATAAACCTTGCGGGAAACGAGCAGTACCTGGGCGGATGGTCAGGCAACTGGACCGTATCAAAACCACAGGCAGAGCTCGGGAGCCTGATAACCTTCTATGTCCTTAAGAAAGACATGTCGTATGTCCCGCAGACAGAGAAGGAATGGAAGGCAGTGCTTGAATACCCGCTGAACAATTCATTAGACTATCCGCCAATCGTAACATGATACCCAAAAAAACAGCAGCGCTATGGATGATGATGCTGGTTGTCAGCTTTCCATATGTGTTTTCGCTGAGCATCAGCAATGTGCAGGTGCAGGATATTTTGCAGACATCAGCAGTAGTCAAGTGGACAACTGATGTAAATAGCGACGGCCGTGTCTATATAGGTGAAACACAGCCTCCCACAACTCAATATCCCAGTGCATCATCTGATACAACGTCCCACAGCACCCTTCTGCCAGGCCTGAAGTCAGGGACAACGTACTACTATTATGTTACTGCAAGCGCAACAGGACAAGCTGACGCGAGTTCAGCTACATCCTCATTCACGACACTTCTTGGCGCAGTCAGCCTTAAGGTTGAGTCGCAGGCGCAAAGCTCAGTCAAAGTCAGCTTTTCCTGTGAGGGCGCAGAGAAGTACGAGGTCAGATACAAAAAAGCAGCTGAGTCTGCGTATTCACAGCCCCATACTGTCACAGCCACAACGCACGAGATAACAGGCCTTGCGGCTGCGACAACCTATGACATTGAGGTGACTGCTGTCAAGGGCACAGCCAGGAGCCAGCCTGCCAAAGTGCAGGCAACAACGCAAAAGCCAGACATTGCAATATCCGGGCTTAAGGCAAGCACAGCCGGCACGACTGCAGCAGTCTCATGGACGACAAGCATCGTGGCAATCTGCACCCTGTACTACGGGACTGACACAAACCCGACGCAGCAGAAGGCAAGCCCGTCGGGAACAAGCCACAGCGTTAGCCTGACAGGGCTTAGTGCCCAAACCAGGTATTACTACAAAGTAAAGTGCCAGGACAAGGAGTCGGGCCTGGAGTATTTCACAACCTCTGCGCAGCAGACAGGCACAAACCCGGCAGGCAGCTCAACAGAGCCGGCTGAACCCGCAAAGGCAGCAGACCCGGCGCAGACAGAGAACAGCCCTGACTATACTGGGGAGGACAGCAAGGCTTTGGGATACACAATTGAGGGCAAGTATTTCCTTAAGCTTACTGATGTTCCCAAGTCTGTCGGCGGGGACAAGATGAAGGTTACAGGCGAGACCAATGTATCGGCAAAGCTGATAATCCGGGTAAACAGCAACCCTGTTGCGCCTGTCAGGGAGACAGTGAACGGTGCGTTTGAGTATGAGATAAGGATAGACAGGACAAGGAAGTCCAACACCCTCAGGGTTGAGGCGTGGGACGAGAACGGCAGGAAAGACCAGATAGAATTCACTGTTGCAGTTGACACAAAGCCCCCGTCCCTGAGCCTTGACAAAATTCCCAGCCTTACCAACCAGCGCCAGCTGACTGTCAAGGGAAAGACTGACGGAGTAAGCGTTGCCTTCAGGGTAAAGGACAGGGTGGTTGCAACTGTCAAGCCGGTTAACGGCGCATTTTCCTACAAGCTTTCTCTTGTTGAAGGCGAAAACGAGATAACTGTCATTGCAAAAAACTCGGCAGGCAACGAGAACAGGGTGACAGAGAAGGTCACTGTGGACACAAAGCTTGCGGGAATTGAGTTTCTGACAGACTTTCGCGGGGAAACCCATTTCAAGCTCTTCCGCATCAAGGGCAAGACCGAGCCCGGGGCAAAGGTCAGGGTGATAAACTACGGACCCTATTCAGGCTGCGATGATATCGGCTTTAAGACAAAATACGGCGGATGCGAGAAAGGCGTGCATGACAGGAAGAGCTATGATAGGTTCATCTCTGTAGTTGACCCGCTGACATACGGAATCGGCATGAGCCAGGAAGTCACTGCGGACGAGGACGGGGAGTTTTCTGTTGTCGTGAGCCTTGTGAGCGGCGCTGATAACACAAAGACTACAAACACCATACATTTCATAGTAACTGACGAGGCAGGAAACAAGAAAGAGTACAAGAAGAGCATCATCTATTCGCCCGGCTGCGACGACTGGACACTTGGCAAGGTGGACAGCTACCCGTTCAACATATATACGCGCGAGCTTGCAGAAGGAGACATACACGCAAGCGCCTTCATCCGCATAAGGTACCTGGGCAGGGGGGTTCCCAAGGTTACGCAGGTGTATGTGACAAAGGACATGAGCAACAGGGGAACGCTTGTCGACACCGAAGGCGACATGACAGAGCTGATAAGGATAGGAACAGGAGTCAAGGCCTCAATGTATGACGAGAAGAACAGGATGATATACGTCCACGTGCCGATTGAGGTCACGCAGTACAAGGGCAGCATAAAGAAGCTGCCTGAGCAGCTCAACGCATACCTCTCTGTGCGCCTTGCCTACGGCGCAGAGGGGGAAAGCGGGGCAAAGTGCGAAGTCTACCCCATGGTTGCATTTGACGTGCAAAAGCCTGAGCTGCTGACAAAATGGCTTTCGCCTGCGCAGATAAACGAAACAATCAAGGCGCTTGACGGTATGATAAATGCCACGCAGAAGATATCCGACTTTTTGACGGATGTGTCAATGTGGGGGCTTGTTGCCTGTGGCGTGATGATTGTCAAGGACTATGTGAAGGGCTTTTTCTCGTCAGCAGAGAAGCACGAGGGCGAGTGCACCGAAGGCCAGGAAGGGATGAAGCAGACGTTCTATGTCTGCGACAGGATACTGTGCCCAAGCGTGGATCCTGACTGCAGCGATTTCACTGAGATGGGCGACGGGAAGTACTACATGGTCCAGGATGGCAAGAGAGGAGAAGAGCTGACTCCTGATGAGGCAAGGGCCCAGATAGCGACAAACGCCCAGTGGAGGCAAGCCTACAACGATTATGCTGCAGAACAAAGGGCAGCTAACAAAAACATGGTTATTCCGCCGTTTGATATGTGGCGCACTGGTTCCGGGGCTGCAAATCAAGGAGAGTTTGGCAAATACATGCCCCTTGAACTGCCTGCCTACGGCATGGAGAAGAAGGAAGGCTCAGATGAGTGGGTGCACCAGGCAAGGTACTTTGAGGTTAATGACGACGGGAAGATTGTGAGCGGCGATGCCCTTGCAGCAGAGATTGTTGAGGCGCGCCGGGCGGCTGAGAACTGCAAGGGCGGAACCATTGTTGAGATATCAAGTAGGGAGAAAAGCAAGGATGGGGTTTGGCAGTTCACAATGGGAACAAGCGAGGCAGTCCCAAGGTATGAGTGCATCCAGGGCAAGCCCTGGGAGATTGGCCCGCCTGACTCTGCCAAGCATGTCAAGGGGTGCTACAACGAGGAGTGCCCGAAGTTTGACGACACAAAATGCTTTGGAAAGGACGGAATCGAGCCTCCGGGAGGGCTGTGGAGCTCGGCAACGTGCGTTTGCCTGCCAGGGCTTGTCAGCCACATAAACAACCTGCTCAAGATTCTTAAAGGAGCAAAGAAGTGCCTTGAGCAGGCACAGATAGGCGAGGTCAGGGGAGGCTTTTGCGAAAAGCTCCTTGTCCAGTTTGTCTGTGACATACTGATTGAGGCGTTCAAGTTTGCAATGGCATTTGGCGACGGCGCGTCCGGGGGAACCAGCGAGACCGGCTATGGAGGCGCGCTTTCCAACTACAAGGAGAACTCTCAGGCCATAACTGACACCCTTAGCAGCAGGTACGGAGACATTGTGAACAACAAGATTGGCCTTTCAGGCGACCAGCTGGTGCACAAGGCGTGCATGTTCGCCTTCACGTGGGACTTAAGCCTGCTTGAGGGTGTTCTTGACAACATTGTCGAGGAGGTCGAGGTTGAGCCTGTTGCAACGCTCTGGGCAGAGTCAAGGTCGTACGGCTTTGACCCATTCACAGGACGGATGAACATAAACTACGAGGTCACTGCAGGCGTTGTTCCCGGCGGCGAGACTGATGTCACCATATGGGTTGAGTGCGACCCCAACTATGACGATGCAAGGTACTGCGGGGCAAAGGCTGACAAGAAGATAGTGAAGCAGTTTCACATGAGCAAGAACGACCCTGTGTTCAACGAAAACATAATGTTTACTGACCAGAATGCCAAATGGTGGTACAACAAGGCAGTAATGGTGCTTGAGTACAAGATAAACAACAAGCCCTACAAGAAGACCTTTGAGAAAAAAATCTGGCGCAAGGGCGATTTGGGGGCGCAATGCACATTTTCCACAATAAACGGCATCACCTGCGAAGGCTTCAAGGAGCTTGCGCCCGACGGGATGGTCAACCTTGCAAAGGTCTGGGTGTCGCCCCCCATGGCAGCATACGGCGAGGGGCAGAACATTGCCCTGATGGCAGAAATCGAGAACACCTACAAAAAGCCCGCCTACTTCATTATCGACTACGGCGACAGGAAGGTCCAGTACACCCTTGACCAAAGCCCTGCAAGCGCGCTGCAGTACTACAACTTCTATCTGGATACAGGTCTTGGGACTGCGCAGAAAAGCGGCAACTGCCAGACACTTCCCAGCAATCAGTGGTCATGCACCGTAGACAGGGAGAAGAATGGGGAGGTAGAGTTTAGTCTGGCCGGAGATTACCTTAACGGGCTGACTGCACAGATAACAGTGGAAAATGCCAATAAAGAGCAGAAGTCAATTGTCTGCAGGATACCTAGTGAGAGCAAAGCACAGGACGACTTGTACAAAGAGGGAATTTATTACAATGGCGAGTTCAAGCGCAGTGACCAGCTGACAGAAGAACAAAAGAATGCATACTGCAAAAAATATGTTGATGCATTTCCTGAGATTAATATCAAGGAATGCACTGCCAGCAACTTCCAAGGGGACAACTATGCAAGATACAAGAATGACAGATATGTCTGCATCAGGGATGATGACGACCTGGGGCCTTTTTTCGGCAGGGATGTTGTGCGCATAGC
>CAZFZC010000059.1:5868-7066 GCA_964523155.1 uncultured Methanosarcinales archaeon | reverse complement strand
AAGGGCTGTTCCAGTTCGGAAACAGGGGGTGTATGTTGACGGCGGCATCAACCTGATGGGGGGCGCCGGATTCACTTTTGAGGCGTTTCCTGTAGTGAACCTGTCCCGGCCCTCAGCAGAGGTGCAGAACCAGAGAATCTACGGCCCGCTGTGCGACCCCGACGACCACTGGGGCAGACATTATTACGGACACAGGGCGCAGAAGGGCGACATCCTGGCTGTCCTGCACCAGGGGGCCTACACCTTTTCCACTGCCTGGCGCTGGCAGCAGCCGACAGCAGCATACGCGGCATTCGGAACATCCGGCACTCTGCTTGCACGGAGGAGGGAAACCTTTGCAGACAGGTACAGGGGAACAAAACCGCCAATTTTATAAACCCTCCCTGGCGTAAGGCAGCAATGGATGTTGACCTGGAATACCTTTACAGGTGCCAGAAGGAAATATTTCTCCTGACAGGCATAAGGAACCTTCTTGACTGGGATGAGGACACCAACATGCCCGGAGCAGGCTACAGGGCGCGCTCTGAGCATTTCCGCCTTATCGAAAGCCTGATTGATGAGCGCCTGACATCCAAAAGCCTCGCCGAGGCAATTGCCAGGCTAAAATCCCGGGGCCTGACAAAGTCAGAGACTGTTGTCATCAGGGAGCTGAGTAAGGAAATCAGCAAGGTGGAGCAGTTCACGCCCAGGAAGCGGGAACAGCTTGCGCGCCACCTGATAATCGCCCAGGGCGCCTGGAAAACTGCAAGGGCAAAGAACAACTATATGCATTTTGAAGAGGCACTGCGCAGGATGATAATCCTGAAAAAGGAGCAGGCAGGGATGCTGGATAGTTCTGTAATGCCGTATGATGTCCTTATCCGCGAGTATGAAGAGGGCATGAACACTGAAAGGTATGCAAAGCTTTTCTCCTACCTCCGGCCACAGCTGGCCGCCTTACTCAAAGACATTGTCTCAAGCAGACTTTACCAGAACCAAAAGCCCCTGCAGATGAGGGTAAAGGCGAGAGAGCAGAGGCAGATAATAGATGATTTTGTGCGGCGCATGGGAATAACAACACAGAAAGTCAACATTAGCACAAGCGAGCACCCTTTCACAACAATGATTTCCAGGAACGATGTCAGGATAACAACAAGGTTTTCTGACCCGAGCGAGTCTTTCTTTGCAGCGCTGCACGAGTCAGGCCACGCGCTATACC
>CAZFZC010000059.1:0-5858 GCA_964523155.1 uncultured Methanosarcinales archaeon | reverse complement strand
TACCAGATATACCTGCCAAGAAGGTACTACCAGACCCGGGTCTACAGGGAAGCGTCTTGCGGCCTGGACGAGGCTATGGCAATGATATGGGAGTACTGCATTGGCCGCAGCCGGCAGCTGTGGCAGAGGAATTACATGGTTTTCCGCCATTATCTCAGCGAGGTTGTCAGCGCCGGCGAATTTTATTCGCGAATCAACATGGTCCGGCCCTCGAACATCCGGGTAAATGCAGATGAGGTAACATACTGCCTTCACATAATGCTGCGCTTTGAGATAGAAAAGGAGCTCTTTCTGGGCTCGCTGAAATTTTCCGAAATACGCGAAGCCTGGAAACGCAAATCACAGGAGCTCCTTGGCATTGTACCCAAGAGCGATAACGAAGGCGCACTGCAGGATGTGCACTGGTCCACAGGGGATTTCGGGTATTTTCCCTCATATGCCCTTGGCGCGATATATTCAGCCCAGCTTTTTGCCCAGATGCAAAAGGACATTGCCGGAATTGACAAGCTTATATCAAACCAGGAGTTCGGGCAGATAATCGAATGGCTGCGCCGGCATGTTTACTCCAAGGCAAGGGAGCGCACAGCAGAGCAGATTGTGCGCAATGCGACCGGTTCCGGACTGCGGCCGGAAATATACATTGATTATCTTAGGCAGAAGTACTCAAGGATTTACGGTTTTAGTCTGTAATTTGTCAGTAAGTTTATTGTTTGTAAAAGAAAAGTGAACTCGAAGTCTAGTGCCCTCTGCCGATTTTCTAGAAGGGCAAGTTCTGTTTGGCGCAATTTTTTAACCAGTAAGCCAATATCCCCCATGCTTCACCAACATATTTTCTGTGCGTCAACTAAAGCTGTGCAGCCCGCAGCAAAATATGGCTGCGGGGGAAGGGGTTCGAACCCTCGTAGGCACTAAGCCATACGGCCCTGAACCGTACCCGTTTGGCCACTCCGGCACCCCCGCATAAAATGGTGGATACAATGCCCCTTTTATAAATATTGCCTGCCAGTCCACCGAGAGGTGCAAAATCCCGCTATTTGCGCGCCGAGACATACCAGTCCCATATAGGCGGCATGTCCGGGAAATCCTCATAGTCCCCTGACGCATTGCCCCAGGGGTAGAGTACCTTCTTGAAGGATATGCCAACAAACCCAGCTTTCTTCAGGCGGTTTCTGAGCTCAAACTTATAGTAGAACTTCTGGCTCTCGGCTCCGTCGGTATATGTGCTTGTGATGATGCTGTATTTGCTGCGCTCGACAATTTTTTTCGTGTTTCTAAGGGTCTGCCCCGGGCTGCGGCACCGTGAAAGCTGGTCTTCGTAAACCAGCTGGAAATGGTAAAGGACAGCCTCCATGGAGGGAAAGACAGCCTTGAGGACACCCCCCTTGGCAAGGCTCATGTATATCTCCTGCAAGGACCTGTCAACGTCATTTGTGTCCGGCTGCAGTATTGAGTTGACTGCGACAGCGACGTCAAAGGTGATTCCCAGCCGGGAAAGGCTCCGCATGTCAGCCTGAATGAATCTGATGTTTTCTGCATTTGCCTTTTCCTCGGCTTTCCTGAGCATTTTCCTTGAGAAATCGATTGCGTATACCTTTTCAAACTTCTTCAGGTGCGGCAGAAGGTCCCCCCTACCCGAGCCTATGTCAGCGACGCGAATGTTTGCATCCATTGCGTCAAGTTCCGAAAGCAGCGGGTTCTTTACGCCGTCCTGCAGGGGACTGATGATGTGGCTGTGGTAGCAGTCCGCGTACTCATCCCACTGCATGCATTCCATGCTGTTCTTTCAATAGGGATAGTATTTAATAATTGCCATTTTCGCGGAAAAATGAGGGGGAGGGGACGCTCGGCAGTTTTTCCCAAAACCCTTTCGAACCCCCGTAGGCACTAAGCCAGCAGATTGCCCACAATGCCGTCTTGAGTCTGCCCCGTTTGGCCGCTCCGGCACCCCCTCGGCTGCGCAAAAGAACAAGCAGGGTCTATATAAAGCTTATTTTATCTCGTTAAGCCGCGCCTCTATCTGGGCGATTGCCGCCTCAAGCTTCTTGAGCTCATCGTCTGTTTCCCCCGGGTGCTCTTTTTTCTCTTCCTTTTTCTCCTCGGCTTTCTTCTTCGGCAGCGGGGGAAGCTTGACCTTGGGCATTTCTATCTTCATCTTTGCAGTCAGGTCATTTATGTCCCGGAAAAGGACAATCAGCTCTTCAACTGCCTTTATCTTTTCTGCACGGATCTTCTTGAAGCGCTCAAACCTGTGCAGGCATTCAATTATGTCTTTTGAGGTCTCAAGGATCTGCCTGTGAAGATAGGCAGAATCCCTTACAGTAACGTAAAAAATGTCTTCCTTAGGCATTGTCCGGCTCCATCAGCCTCTTGTCAATGAATTCCATCTTGTTTTCTATCTCCTTGATGCTGGAGTTCCAGAGCTCAAGCTCAGTCTCCTCCTCTGTCTTAAGCCCCTGAATCTTTTCAAGGGTGGCCTTGGCGACATCAAGCTTTTCCTTGAGGTCAGAAACAAGGTTCAGGATTTCCTTGTACTCGTTAAGCTTAACAAAAATCGCCTTTCCTGAAACTGCTGCTGTGTCCATTTTATCACCTACAGATTGAATAATGACTTGTCAAGCTGGATTAGCTCTTTTTCGACCTGCTCCAGGTCTTTCTGGAACTTGTCGTATATCTTTTCCTTTGAAAGCACAATATCCTTAAGCCGGAACAGCGATTCCTCTGCGACCTTGCTCTCGCTGCCCATAGAATTGACAATGTCGGCAACTTTCTCAAACACTTGCACATTCACGTAGAGGTCCTGGTCCCTGGTTATGATGTTTGGGAGGCTGTCATCCACTGGTCTGGGCTCAGGCGGCTCTACAGCCTTCTCAGGCTCATCCCAGACCGGCTTCTCAAGCTTTACCTGCTCGATAGGCTTTGCCTGCGGCTCTTCGGGTTCACTTTCCTTTGGCTCCTCAACAGAGGCGGCCTCCTCAGGAGGCGTGGGAACTGGCTCAGCAGGCTTTTCCTCTGCCTTTTTGCTTGCGCCCTCTAGCATCTGGTGCCAGTTTTCGTTCAGCGCCAAGTCCTCTTCTGCCTGCGAGGGAGGCAGCGGCTTTTCAGCCAGGGGCATTGAGCTGACTGGCTGCTTTATTGCTTCCTCAAACTGGCTGTCCTGGGTCTGCTCAAACGGGTTTTCCTCCACTGCATTAGGCGCTTTGCTTTCGGGCAGGGGCGGAAGGTCCATGGAATCAAGCTTGATGTCCGGCAGGTCAAAATTTGGGGTCTCCGGCATTTGTGCCGGCGCCTCAGGCTTTGGAGCCTCTTTTTTCTTTTTCATGAAGTCAAATACACCCATCCAGTCCACCGGTCAAGAATTAAAGGCCATACCTATTAAAACTTTTTGTAGTATCAGGCAGGGGTGACATCGTGTTTGTAGACTGTGCGTATCGGGAACGGTATCTCAATTCCCTCCCTGTCGTAGCGCTTTTTAAGGCGCTTGATGAACTCATGGCGGACAAGACCCTGGCTTGTAGGTTCATTTACCCGGAGAATTGCTATGAAGTTAATGGAGCTGTCAGCAAATTCGCGGTACCTGATTGCGGGCTTAAAATCAGGCACGCCCCCCTCAACTTCCCTCATGGTTTCTGCAATAACCTCTTCTGTTACCTTTTCCACACTTTCAAGGTCACTTGAATACGATACACCCACAGGGATAATAAGCGCCATTTCCGATTTTGGCGCCTGGTAGTTTATGACTGTTGCATTTGCAAATGTTGAGTTCGGCACAATTACGTGGTTGTCCGTGAGCGTCCTTAGCTTTGAGGTTCTCCAGCCGATGTCCTCTACGTTGCCCTTTATAGTCCCCTGCGGCCCTTCAATCTCCACATAATCGCCAATCTGGACAGCCCTGTCGCTTATTATGTAGAAGCCTGAAAAGAAATTTGCAAGCGTGTCCTGAAGCGCAAGGGCAATGGCAAGCCCGCCGATTCCCAGGCTTGCAATGAGCGGGGTTATCTGCACTCCGAGCGTCTGCAGGAGCAGCATAAGCACAACAGCAAGTATTATTATGTTTACGATTCGCTGGAACACATGCATGTACTTATCATCCATCTTTGACTTGGTCCTTACAGAAACCTCGTGGGCGTACCATCTGAACAGCGCACCGACAACACGTATTACTGTCCAGCAGCCCCACAAAATGCCCGTAATCTTTGCAGCTGTGAGAAGCCTTGCTGTGTGGGGGTCAAAAGTGGCCATAGCAAAAAGCGCAACAAAAATACCTATTACTGTAACTCCTGCAACGAGCGGCTTTTCCATGGCGCGCAGGAGCTCGTCGTCCAGGCTTGTCTTTGTTTTTTTTGCCAGGCGCTTGGCCCCCTTGCGGATGGCAAGCTTTAGCACAACGCCTAGGGCATAGGCAAGAACAACAATAACAACTGCCTCGATTATTTCATGCGCCCCGAACCACTCCATGGCACCAGCATAGGTTAGCATGCAAAACGAGAATCGGCACCAGTATTAAAATTTTATGGCGCTGTCCTTACCAGCACGGGCGCTGCTTTTTTTCCATAGTTGTTGCCGTAATCAACAGGAACCACGGCAATGTAATATCCTGTGTCAGGGGAAATGCCTTTTGCAAGGCCCTGGCTCCTGTACTCCCCAAGCGAAAATTCCGTGTCTTCTGTGTGGCCGGCGCACTCAGCATCATCCAGGGAATCAAACTTTTCAGCGGAAACATAGACAGAATAATGGCTTATGTCGGTGTCTGCAGCATCCCAGGTGAGCCTTATCCTGTCTGAGAGGGGCTCTGCAGAAAACTGCGCGTGTAAAGGCACGCTGTTGTCCTGGAAGCGCAGCGCAAACCTGTAGACTAGGGAATTGTCGCCCAGGCTGTTGTCATACGGGCTTCTTGCCCAAAGCGCTTTCCTTGTGTCAACGCAGAACCTGGCATCGCGCTCATTTGGCAGCCTGCACTCCCTGTATGACTGGGCCAGGGCTTCATGCTCCTGCTCGGAGATAAATACCAGCGTGTTTCCGCTCTTGAAAGTCCTGGCGCTTTGGTATCTGAGCTTTCTCTGTTTTTTTTCGTCATCATAAACTTCCAGGAACGGCTGCGCGCCCATCGTGAGCCTGAACCTGTAGCTGTTGCCGGATTTTGCAACCGAGCCGTCATCCGCAGGGTCCAGGTCAGTTTCCGGCCCCTGCGACCTCTGGCCCGAAAATGCAAAAACATAATCTTCTGCCCACTCGATTTCAATCTCTTCTGCTGAGAGCGGGATAGTACAGAGGCAGTAGTTGTCCTGGCTCCTGCTGCATTGGTTCATGTGAAGGGCAAATTTTGCAAAGGCCTTTTCCTTGTCGTTGCCGCACTGAGTGGGCCAGTCCTGGGGCAGGCAGGCCGACAGGTCTTTTTCTGATGAGCATTTTGCAAGCAGTTCCTTTGCCCTTATCCTGAGCCCGCTGTATGACCAGTCGTTAAGCCCGACAGTGAAATGTGGCAGGATGCGCAATGTTCCTGCCTTTTGCTTCTCAGCTGTGACAAGCCCGGTGACTGCGTCCATTCCCTTTTCAGCCAGGAGCAAAAAGGGTGCAAGGAATACAAGAAATATAAGCAGCGCATAAAGGTGTTTTTTTGCCTCACTCAAGGATATCTGCCTCCAGTGGGTTTCGTGCTGTGGCATACACTGTCTGGTCCATAAGGAGATAGTCGTAGTTGTCCAGTGGCAGGACCTCATGCAGTTCGCCCTTCTCCTGGGGCAGCATTGAAAGCAGGGACTTTTCCGGAGAGTCAGGAAGCCTGTCAAACAAAGACTCCTCTGCCCCGGCCATGCCTGCGTCAATGCAGGCTTGTTTGTACTCTGCCACCCTTGCCGCAT
>CAZFZC010000058.1:4199-7130 GCA_964523155.1 uncultured Methanosarcinales archaeon | reverse complement strand
AGGAGCTTTCGGGCCGCAGACAGGGTAGTTGGCGGGGTGCCGCAAAATATTTAAACCCCCCAGGCACAGTACAGAGGAAAAAAGAGGGGTTGATATGAACTGGCATTCTCTAGAGGCAGAGGAAGCGCTTGGACAGTTGCATTCAAGGCCGTCCGGCCTGACTGAGCAGAATGCGGCAGAAAGGCTGAAAAGGTTTCCCCCAAAGCCCCTGCCGGGAACAAGCCCCCTGCGCGTATTCTTTATGCAGTTCAACAATTTGCTGCTGTGGCTTTTGCTTGCTGCAGCAATTACAGCGTATGAGGCAAGGGCGTTTGTGCCAATCCTGGCAGGAGCCTTTACAATTGCACTTATTGGGTTTTTCCGCGATATGCGCTCAGAGCGCGCGGTTGAGCGGCTTCGGAGGCTGTGCGGGCCGAGGGCTAATGTAGTCCGTGGCGGCGTTCGGAAAACAATCAGCACCTCTGGGCTGGTTTTTGGGGACATCATTATGCTTAGCGCAGGCGACAGGGTGCCTGCAGACGCAAGGCTGCTTGACGCAGTTCACCTAAGGGCAGATGAGTCGCGAATCACAGGCAACAGGGTTCCTGTAAAAAAACACAGCCGGCCGGTTCCCCAGGACACGGCCGCCTCTATGCAGGCAAGCATGGTTTTTGGCGGCACGCAGGTTGTCAGCGGAAGGGGCACCGCAGTTGTTGTAAGAAAAGAGGGGGAGCCGCAGGAGAATTTGCCTGACAGGCTGTCTGCTGACACACCTTACCTGTCGCGGCTGGCAGGCATGGAGGAATCCCTGGGGATTTTCGCGCTGCTGATGTGCGCAGCAGTCTTTGTAGCAGGAATGCTGAAGTCGCCTGCAGCCAGCGGCCAGAGCGCATCGGCAATGTTCTTGCTGGTTGCGGCGCTTGCTCTGGTTGCGGCGCCGGACGGTCTTGCCCAGACTGCAAGGGCGTACATTCTGAGGGCAGCAACGGCAATGTCAAGGCAAAACCTCATTTCCAGGGAAGCATCGTCAGTTGAAAAGCTGGGCTCGTGCGGCGCGATATGTGTACGCAAGACAGGAATCCTGACGCAGGGCGAAATGACAGTAAGAGAGATATATGCGGACAACAGGCACGTTCATGTCACAGGCCACGGGCACGAGCCCGCAGGGATTTTTGAGGAAAAAAACACTGAAATTGACCCGGCATTTTTGCGAAGGCTCTTTGAAGTGGCAGCGCTGTGCAACAATGCCGAGCTAAGAAAAACCGGCGAAAGCTGGGAAGCGTGGGGCGAACCTGCAGAAGCCGCGCTGCTCGCTGCAGCAGAGAAGGCAGGAATCAAGAAGTCGGCGCTTGAGCAGGCGTTTCCAAGGATTGATGAGATTGCCTTTGACCCCGGCAGAAGAATGATGACCACAGCGCACCGTACAAAGAAAGGGGCTGTCGCCTTCACAAAAGGCGCGCCCGAGGATGTCCTTGAGAAATGCACGAGGGCAGTTGTGGCCGGGAGCGTAAAAAAGCTGACAGATGCAGAAAAAAGCCTGATAGCTGCAAAGCATAAGGAAATGTGTTCGCGCGGGCTGCATGTCCTGGCAGCAGCCTACAGGAGCCACGTTCCCGGGCGTGCCGAAACGAAAATGATATTTGTCGGGCTCATCGGCATGATTGACGCGCCCAGGCCGGAATCAGCAGAAGCTGTAAGAAAATGCGCAGAATCAAACATCACCCTGGCAGTTCTGACAGGAGACAGTGCGGAAACAGCCGGTGCGGTAGCACAGGAGCTTGGGATGGCTAATGCGCTGGTTATGACCGGCAGGCAGGCGTGTTCAGGGGAGTTGCCCGAGGCAGACGCCTATGTGTTTGCCAGGGTGTCTGCAGTTGAGAGGTCGGAAATTGTGCGCAGGCTGAAATCCACAGGCCGCCGCGTGGCAATGTTTGGAAAATCCCTATGGGATGTTCCTGCCATGGAACAGGCAGACCTTGCGGTTTGCCCAGAGTCTGCCAGCGACGCTGCAAGGGAGGCAAGCAGCATCACGGTTTCAGACAGCAGCCTGAAAACTGTTGTCAGCGGAATTGCGTCCAGCAGCTCTGCCCTTGTCTCGGCAGCAAGGGCGGGGCAGTATGTTGTTTCAATGGGCATTGGGGCAGTTATTGCGGTGTTTGCTGCAGTTGTCCTTGGATACAGCACAGGGCAAAGCGCGCCAGCTCTGCCGTTTAGAGCACTGCATCTCGTATGGGCTGGGGTAATAATCAGGGTGATTTCGGGCACTGTGTTTTATCCAGGCAGGCCACAGCATGTCAGCACAGAGATACTCGGAACAAGAAACGCGGGAAGAATACTCTTTTCGGGGGCCGTTCTTGCCGTAGGAACCATCTGCGTATTCACGTATTTCCTGGGAGAACAGGGCGCAGGTTACGCAATGAGCGCCTCTTTTCTGGTTTTTGTGCTTTTCCTGATTTTCAATGCACTGGGGTTTGCTAGCGACAGAAGCATATTCAGGGAACCTCCCGGGGCAAGGCGCCTGCTTGCAAGTGCCCTTATCCTGGCAGTGCCAGCACTGTTGTTGTACCCGCCGGCATCCGGCTGGCTAATGCTGGCAAGCCCCCGCATGGATGCGTGGCTGTTTGCAATTGCAGTGGCAGCATCTGCGTTGCTGTTCGGGGAAATTTACAAGTTCGTGAGCTCAAATGGCTGAACTCAAACGAAGCCTGGGATACGGAACCATTATTGCACTCTCAATTACATCCATGGTGGGCACAGGGATGTTTGTTGGAACTGCCAAGGCAGCAAGCTACGCAGGGAACATGAGCATTATCGGCTGGTTCATCCTGTCTCTTCTGACCCTTTACATTTCCCTGTGCTTCGGCGAGCTTGTCAGCATGTTTCCGAATGCAGGCGGAGTATACGAATTTGCCAAGCGCACCTACGGCAGGTTTGTGTCCTTCATGGTGGGTT
>CAZFZC010000058.1:1552-4189 GCA_964523155.1 uncultured Methanosarcinales archaeon | reverse complement strand
CACGTGCGTCCTGATAGTGACGGCCCTCGACTATATCCTGCCTGAGGACTTCACAATCCCGTTCTTTCCGGGCATGTCAACCGAGCTCTCAACAATACTTGTTGCAATCGGGCTCATACTGCTGCTCAACTATGTTGCTTACAGGGGCCTTGATGCAAGCGCCGCAGTGCTGATTTTCTTTGCAGTGGTGACGCTCGTTGTGCTTCTTGCGCTTGTTATCCCGGGCCTTACAACCGTCCGGGTGGACAACTTTACCCCTTTTTTTGCAGACAACCCGTGGTCAGTTAACCTAGTCCTTGTCCTGGCGGGCCTTTTCATTGTAATGGAAACATATTTTGGCTGGGAATCGGCAACCTTTCTTGCTGAGGAAACAAAAAATGCAGGGCGCGTGATACCGCGGGCGCTCTTTATCACGAGCGCAATTGTTGCAGCGCTGGGCCTGTTGATAGCGTTCGTTGCCCTTGGAAACATAAAATGGGACACCCTTAGCATGAGCACAGTGCCATTCAGGGACCTTGCACTGCTCTTTTACAGCGAGAAAGCCTGGGCAGTCATAAACGTGGGCGTGTTTCTGACACTTATTGGGAGTGCTGCAGGCGGCATCGTCAGCTCGCCAAGGCTGCTGCTTGCTCTCGCCCGGGACAAGCTTTTCATGGACGGGTTTGCCGATGTTCATGAGATACGAAAGACGCCGCACAAGGCAATACTTTTTCAGACGCTGATCACCATCATAATTGTCATAATCGGCTTTGCAGAGTACGAGGCCCTTCTGTCCATGCTTGTCCCCCTGGCGCTTATCATGTACATCTCAGTCCTTCTTGCAGTAACGGTTCTTCGCTACAAGATGCCAGACGCGCCCCGCGCCTTCAGGGCGCCGTTCGGGAAAATCGGCCCAATAATAATACTCGGGCTGTTTGTAACAATTATCCTTTCATGGGTAAGCCAGGCAGCCAACGCAGTGGCAATAATTAAAATAATACTGTCATTTGTAGTCTTTGCAGTACCGATTTACCTGCTCCTGATGTTTTACTACGACCCTGACGTGATTGTCAAGCTCAATGACGTGTTTGCCTACTTCACTCTTGCCTTTGAGCGCGCACTTATTCCAAAAAGGATTGACCGCGCCATATTTGAGCACCTGGGAAATGTCGAGGGAAAGACGGTCCTGGAGTTCGGGTGCGGGGTCGGCACCCTGACAAAGGAGCTTGCCAGGGCAACAGGGCCAAACGGGGCAGTATACGCAACAGACGTGTCATACACACAGGTCAAGATTGCCAACAGACGCATTGCAAAGCGCGGGCACCTGCACGTGCATTTCGTGCACGACATCCACCAGATGAACCGCGTCCATCACTCAATACCAAAAGTTGACGCAGTTGTCTCAATCGGAATGCTTGGCTACATACAGGACATAAGGAAGGTTCTTGGCGAAATGAGAAGCATAATGCCGGAAGGCGGCAGGCTGTTTTTTATGGACTATGTTGACCTTTTCAAGGTTATTCCCAATGTCAGCTGGCTGACCCACCCGGAAACCCTGGAAGGATTGTTCCGGGACGCGGGGTTTTCTGTCAAGGTTTTGAAGGTAAAGGGCACCCTGTGGAACTATATTTTTGTTTACGGAATTAAGACAGAGCACGATGTGCCTTTTGTTTAGGCCCTGGCCGGGCCTTTATCCTCTTCATTTGGCACAGGCACATCATCGCTTTCTGTCTCGGCAATCCTTGCCGCTGCGACCACGCAGTCTCCCTCGTCAAGCCTCATGAGCCTCATACCCTGCGTGTTTCTGCCTATAACCGAAATTCCCGCGGCAGCCATGCGTATCATTATCCCCTGCTTTGATATGAGCATAACCTGGTGCCCGTCTGTCACGCTTTTGACATCGACAACACCGCCGTTTCTCTCAGAGCAGATGATGTTGCGAACTCCTGAGCCGCCCCTGTTGATGAGCCGGTAGTCTGAGACCCTGCTGCGCTTTCCATAGCCGTTTTTTGTCACGGTCAGAAGTGTCTGGCTGTCGTCTGCGATGACCATTGCAACTACACAGTCGCCAGGCTTAAGGGCAATTCCCCTAACCCCCCTGCCAGTCCTGCCTATGGGACGCACATCAAGTTCCTTGAACCTGACTGCAAGCCCGTTTCTTGTTGCAAGCACCACCTGCTGCTCGCCGTCGGTAAGCGCCACGTTTATGAGCTCGTCCCCCTCGTCCAGCGTAAGCGCAATAATGCCCCCGGCCCGCGGCCTGGAGTATGCCATCAGGCTTGTCTTCTTGACAATGCCTTTTCTTGTTGCCATTATCAGGCGATGGCCAAGGTCAAACTGCCTTATCCGTATTGATGCGGTTATCTTGCATTCCTTTGGCAGGTCCAAAAGATTCACAATTGCCTTGCCTGACGAATACCTCCCTGACTCGGGTATCTTGTAAACCTTCAACCAGTGGACAATCCCCCTGTCGGTGAAAAACAGTATGTAATCGTGCGTTCCCGCAGTGAAGAGGCGCTCGACAAAGTCGCCTTCCTTTGTTGTCGCGGCAATCATGCCCCTGCCGCCGCGGCGCTGTTCGCGGTACTCTGTTAGCTTTGTTCTTTTAATATATCCGCCGTGGGTGATTGTAACAACCACTTCCTCCTCCTCAATAAG
>CAZFZC010000058.1:0-1542 GCA_964523155.1 uncultured Methanosarcinales archaeon | reverse complement strand
TCCAGGTCCTCGTCAGGCACATCCAGGATCTCAGTGCGCCTGCCGTCGCCGTACCTGCTGCCAATTTCCTCAAGCTCGGCCCGGATAATCTGCCTTACGCGCTCTTCCTTTGCCAGGATGTCCTTGAGGTCAGCTATCAGCGCAACGAGCTCTTTGTGCTCAGAGCGTATCTTTTCCTGCTCAAGGCCGGTAAGCCTCTGGAGTTTCATGTCCAGAATTGCCTGGCTCTGCGTTTCTGTCAGCCCGAAGCCAGACATCAGGGCCTCCCGCGCAATGCCTGCTGAACTGCTCTTCTTAATTGTGGCAATTGCCCTGTCTATGTCGTCCAGGGCAATAATCAGCCCCTCAAGTATGTGTGCCCGCTCCCTTGCCTTTCTGAGCTCAAACTCTGTCCGCCTGACTACAACCTCGCGGCGGTGCTTTATGAAATTGACAATGAGCTCCCGCAGGTCCATGACCCTGGGCCTGCCGCCTGCAAGCGCGAGCAGATTTATCCCAATTGTGGTCTGCATCCTGGTGTGCTTGTAGAGTTGATTTAGCACAATGTCTGGGCGGGCATCCCTGCGCAGCATGATGACAATGCGCATCCCTTTCCTGTCGCTCTCGTCCCTGATGTCAGAAATGCCCTGCACTGACTTGTCCTTAACGCACTGGGCAATCTCCTCAATAAGCACGGACTTGTTTACCATGTACGGGATTTCTGTTACTATTATGCGCGGACCCTTAGTTTCCTCAAGATGCGTCTTTGCACGCACTTTTATCTTGCCGTGCCCTGTCCCGTAGGCTGCCGCAATGCCCGCCCTGCCGACAATTATCCCCCCTGTTGGAAAGTCCGGCCCGGGGAGAAGGGACGCGGCCTCTTTTGTGCCAATCCCTGGGTTTTCAAGAACCTTCACTGCAGCTTCGCAGACTTCGCGCATGTTGTGCGGAGGTATGGTTGTTGCCATTCCGACTGCAATGCCGCTGCTGCCGTTAACGAGCAGGTTTGGAACCCTGCTGGGAAGCACAACAGGCTCTTTCATCGAGCCGTCGAAGTTGTCAACAAAGTTCACTGTCTCCTTGTCAATGTCAGCCAGGACATCACCTGAAATCTTTGCCAGCCGAGCCTCTGTGTATCTCATGGCAGCCGCACTGTCGCCGTCAACGCTCCCGAAGTTTCCCTGGCCGTCAATGAGGGGATAGCGCAGCGAGAAATCCTGAGCCATCCTCACAAGGGCGTCATAGACCGCTGTGTCGCCGTGGGGATGGAACTTGCCGAGGGTTTCCCCTACAATCCTTGCGCTTTTTTTATATGGCTTGCTGTGCGAGAGGCCCATCTCGTTCATGGCAAAGAGAATGCGGCGGTGCACGGGCTTAAGGCCGTCGCGCGCGTCCGGAAGCGCGCGCCCGATTATGACCGACATGGCATAGTCTACATAGGACTGCTTCATTTCTTCCTCTATCAGCCGCGGCAAAATGCGTTCGGAATTTTCGGAAGAAACAGGCATGGTTTTAGGGTCTGTTTCACTGCTTTCCATCTCAGTTATCAGAATCCAGGTTTCT
>CAZFZC010000057.1:0-7172 GCA_964523155.1 uncultured Methanosarcinales archaeon | reverse complement strand
CACTATGGCATAGAATGCGACAGGTACAGCGGATGGGGTTACAGGTCAGCCCAGATGCAATGCGCATCCGGGACACCGCAGTGCACACCCGGAGGCGTCAGGTGCAGCTGAGCCTGCGCATGTTCTGCGCGTGCATGGCAGCAGTTTCTGCCTGACGCAATCCTGGCCGTTTTGCAGGCATACCCATTTTCGCAGATTGTGCACACCCCCTGAAAAAGAAAATAAAAAAGAAAAATATTTAAGCCCATGGCAACGTCAGAAACGCAATGGCCGTTAAAAAGAGGGTATCTGCAATAGCTGTTCCCATATTGCTTGTTCTTGCGCCGGTTTTTGCAGGATACTGCCTGGACTACCTGAGCCCTTTCTACTGCGAGCCTGTGACTGAACAGGAATGCTGCGGGGCGGACTGCGCATCAGGAAAATACAGCGCATCGGATGACAAGCCACCTGAATGCGTGTACGGATGCTGCTTTGCAGCAGGCCTTTCCACAATATGCGTCCCATACGGAACAGCCAAGGGGCTGTGTGACGAAAACCGGGGCGAATGGGCCCAGACCTGCGGGCAGATATCCGGCGACAAGTGTGAGGAGGGCTGCTGCTGCTGGGACGAGAACGGCCTGCATTCAGACGCTACAGGTGAAAGGAAGTACAGGGGCCGCTGCGAAGCAATTCCAAAGAGCCTGTACCCCGAATTTTATCCGGGCGTTCTTACTGAGAAAGACTGCGCGCAGGAGTGCCTCACAGAATACTGGCCCAAAAGGGGAAGGGAAGGCCTGTCCGAGTGCAGCGACGGGATTGACAATGACGGTGACGAGATGATTGACTATCCTGCTGACATTGGCTGCAGCGAGCTTGCAGACCAGAGCGAGCAAGACCCCGCAATCCAGTGTGACGACGGGCTGAACAACGACCCGGAGCATGACGAGGACATTGACATGAGTGACACCTGCTGCCAGAAGTACCCTGACAAGGCAGAGGACTTCTGCGACATTGCCCTGTGCCCCACAGACGGGCAGATAGGTTCTGAGGTTGATGAATGCCGCTGCAGGGACGCCTACAGGTGCAGAGGCCGCCAGTACTGTTGCCACAACGGCTGCATGGATGAGCCCTGCGGGTCTGAGTCATGCATGCCCGGCGAGCGGATGAGCTGCGGCAGTCTTGTTGACGGGTGCGAGACTTTCAGGTACTGTAACAGCGAAGGGCAGTGGAGCGGCCAGTGCACGCCCGACCCCATGTGCGCAGCACCTGTTGAGATATGCCACGACGGAATTGACAACAACCAGAACGGAAAAGTTGACTGCCAGGATGTCAGCTGCCATGATGTGGAGTGCAGCAGCAACGAGGCAAGCTGCGCCTCGCTCGGATACTACGATTCCGTGCATGACCTGTGGAAATGTTGCTACGGGACAACCTCGGACTGCGACCAGGACGGCACTGCGGACAGCTGCAGCGGATGCGACTGCCGCC
The DNA here is from genome assembly GCA_964523155.1 of uncultured Methanosarcinales archaeon. GTDB lineage: Archaea > Nanobdellota > Nanobdellia > Woesearchaeales > DSVV01 > CAYXZQ01. Next base: position 5,705 of record CAZFZC010000057.1, on the reverse strand, counting down.
AGAGCATGCCGGACCCCTACCTTACCGCTGTTGAAAAGCCCCAGGGGGAATCCGGGGTTGTTGTTGAATGGGGGCTTAACTGCGACGTGCCTGCCTATGTGTACAGGTGCGAGGCCAATGAGACCACATGCGAAAGCATAGAGGACTATACAAGAGTAAGCCCCGCCATGGACAACCGGAGCTACAGCGACGAGGGCATTTATCCGCAGAAAGTCTACTGCTACTATGTCCAGGCGGACTATGGCAGCGAAACCAGGGCAAGCGACGCAAAATGCGTTGCAACAGGCGACCCCGAATGCATGGAATATACAGACAGCGAGTTCTGCCTTGACGAAAGCATGGGCACCTCATCTGTAAGGGTAATCCGGGCGCAGTGCAGCGCGAACAACTCGCTTACAGTCATTGAAAACTGCCGGGGCGACAACGAGACAGGATACCGGGGGAATTTCATCTGCGTCGGGCCCTATGCAGGCCAGGGGACAAGGTGTGTTTACCAGAGCCCCTGTGACATGTGCGGCACGCCCCTGTCCATGTTCACTGATTATTACACAGCCCAGACAGAGTATCAGGACCCGCAGAGCGGCGCGCTCATGACAATGGGCTGCGACGAGGTTCCGGCATGCTACTATGACTATTCAGAAACAACAGTTGACAAGTTCCATGAATGCGCCAAAGTCACTTCATGCTACCAGTACCGCAGCGAGTTCGCCTGCGAAGACCAGCCGGGGGATTTTACCAACAACAAGTGCCTGGGCAGGGAATGCTCATGGCAGCAGGTAACAGACCTTCCTGACACAGGCATCTGCTTTGAGACCAGCAGCGACTTTGTCAGCTGTCAGTACTGCAACGCTGCCCAGAACAACGGGATACTTGACCACTGCACAGCTGAGAGGTGCATGCAGTTCGGCGACTGCTATACAAGGAGGCTGGACGGCCAGTGCCTTCCCAAGGAAAGGATAACCTGCAACGACTACATGACCGAGGAAGTCTGCACAGGATGGTCGGCCGTGAAGGTCAGTGCAGAATATGATTCAGGCGCAAGGGTATCAGGCGACAACAGCATAGAGCCGAGCCAGGATGCCCTGGGAATAGGCCTTTGCAGGTGGGATGCGGCCATGGACCCTGAGTGCTTCAAGGACGCTGACGGCGACAGCAGGCCCGACCCCTCGCCCCAGGACAAGACGCCGCCATACACAAGGCTTCTGACTCCACCCAAGGTGCTTGCGCTGAATTTTACGATGGAGGTGACTGACTACAGCCCGGAAGGCAAGCCGGGGTCGGGGGTCTGGCGCACATTTGTCTGCGCCAGCGAGGAGGAGTGCTACCCCAATACAGTATACTATCCCAAGAACGGGATTGTAAGCGCAGAGTTCGGCGGAACAGGGGTTAAGCAGATATACTACTACTCAGAGGATTTGGCGCACAACCTTGAGGTTGTCAGCAGCGCCGAAATTGAGGTTGACAAGACAAAGCCCAGGATTGACATTACCCCGTATGTGTTCCATGACATGCAGGACTACGTCAACAGCAGCGTGACATTTGTTGTGCAGCTAAGCGAAAATGCAACGTGCACAGACAGTTTCGAGGGCGCAGGCCAGCTTGCCCCCTCTTTCGGCTCGCGCTTTGTCGTGAGGTACCACGGGCTTGGGGACGGAACCTACACCTACAAGGTCAACTGCACAGACACGCTCGGGAACACAGGCGTTGCCTACGAGGATGTGCGCATACAGGCGGACCCGGAGATATTCGATCCAAAACCCAGGGGCAAAATTGATTATACGCCAGTCACCCTTTCAATAAGCACCCTCAAGAACGCCAACTGCAGGTGGGGACCGCAGGAAGCTGATTTTGACAGGCTGCCAAACAGCTTTGGGCCTGCGCAGGCAATGGACGGCCACTATTTTCACCATTCAACTGTTAATGTTAAGGATTCTGGGACCTACAGCTTTGATGTCAAGTGCAGGATCGGCTCTCGGATAAGCGACGACGAGATTCAGTTTGTATACGATGTGCTGGCGCCAGTCACGAAAGCCTATGACATATACAGCCTGCCGTTTGACTTCCAGAAATGGTACAACGGGATTGACGAGAAGGTCTTTCTTGACTGCCATGACAGCCCCCAGAACGGGTTTGGCTGCGACAGGACATACTACTGCATGGATGAGAGCCGGTGCACGCCCAACAGGAGGAACGACCCCTCAGAGCCCCTTGCGTACAACATTTCAGCAAGCGAGAACACCTGGCTGTGCTATTACTCTGTCGAAAGGGAAACTGAGAGCATGGGCGGCCTCACCGAAAAGACTGTCTGCAGGGGAATAAAGGTTGACCACGACCCTCCCATAATTACCCTGAGGGGCATAGGCACCCACGACACGCCGGACAACCCGTATCACACCGGTGGCGAGTACCTGACAGTTTCCGGCACAGTGCACGACCCGGATGCGCAGGGAACGCCAGACAACACAGTAAGGATAATTGTTGCAAGCGGAAACAGCTCGGAAAAGTCCTATGACAATATAAGGGCAAACGAGGATTTCCAGCAGGCGGTCCAGCTTTCAAGGGGCCACAACATAATAATGGTTATTGCAACAGACAGGAGCGGGGCGACCGCAGAAAAGACAGTCTATGCAATGCTTTCAAACGCAACAGGTGCCCAGGTTTTCCTTATCAAGCCGAACAGGTTCGGAGTCTCCCGCTCCAGGGTTTTTGAGCTCCAGGTGATGACAAAGGTGGAGTCGCACTGCAGGTACAGCCTCAACGACGCAGGCTATGAGTTCTCAGGCATGATGGAGCGGTACCGGGAGCCGGCAGGCCAGGGCTACAACTACTACCACACCAAAGAGCGCTTTGAGCTTGAGAACATGACTGAGGTTGAGCATCCGGTCTACATAAAGTGCAAGGATGTGAACGGCGCGGTGTTTAGGGCAGTGTTCAACCTGTCATGGGACGATTCTGCGCCGGTTATACAGGAGATTGGCATTAATCCGGGCGACGGCAAGGACCCGCCAAGCGTTGTTGAGCCGCCATTTGAGACCAGCATTTACGTTGTCACTGACGACAAGACGCGGTGCAAGTACAGTGTTGAGATGGAAAGCTACGACTGCTGCATGACCGGCTTTGACAGCTATGAAAACCAGAGCCTCAAGGCAAGAAACAGCCAGTTTTTCGGGGGGCTTCTTGACAAGAAGACATACTCATACTTCATTCAGTGCCAGAACGGCGCCGGGCTGATAAGCAGCAGGAAGCTGTTTTCGTTTGACGTTGACACAGACAAGGAAACAGGGTTTTCATTCCTTTCCCCGCCGAAGTATTCCATGAACAGCACAGTTGCCTTTCTTGTGCGCACAAGCAGGATGTCGTCAGACTGCAAATACGCAAGCACGCCAAACCCCGGCACCGCGATGACTGCGGTTGACAACCACACCCACACTGCAACAGTTGTGGTTGCGCCGGGCACGCACACATACTACTTCAGCTGCAAGACCTATGACAGGGTTGTGAGTGACAGCTATACATTCACAGTTGACCAGAGTCCTCCCACAGTGCCGGTCATCGACGACGGATCAAGGAGCTGGTACACAGTCAAGCTTTCTGCCAAGTGGGAAAGCTCTGACCCGGAATCCGCAATAGCGGGCTACAACTACACTATAGGCACAACACCCGGCTCATCTAACATACACCCCTGGACGTACACAAACCAGACAAGCGCGACAGTAACCGGCCTGGATCTCTCGGACGGAACTGTATATTACTGGGCTGTCCGGGCAAGAAACAAGCTCGGGCTGTACAGCTATGCAGGACTCTCAGACGGTATTCTGATTGACACCGATGCGAACTGGACAAACAATACTGGCAGCGAGAAAACAGTTGATTCCTGCTACAACCGCGTTGTGGACAGGAACGAGACAGATGTTGACTGCGGCGGCGTCTGCGGCGCCTGCGCGTCGGGCTACAGCTGCACGGCACAGAGCGACTGCCTGAGCAGGATCTGCCTGGACGGGGTGTGCAAGGCGCCATCGTGCAATGACTCTGTGATGAACCAGGATGAGACAGACACGGACTGCGGGGGCATCTGCCCTGGCTGCGGGCTTGGCAGCTACTGCATATACAACAGCGACTGCGCGTCGGGCTACTGCAGCGGCAACTCAACCTGCGAGGAGGGCTCATGCACAGATGGCGTGAAGAACGGCGATGAGACAGGCACAGACTGTGGCGGAAGCTGTCCGCCCTGCGAGGACGCAATCAACAGGACAGGCACCTGCCGGGACCAGTACGGAGACGACGACACAGACTGCGACGGAATGCCTGACTGGTGGGAACGGGAGTATTCAGAAGTCCTAAACCACATGGCAGGCGACGCGGACGAGGACCCTGACAGCGACGGGTACACAAACTACGAGGAGTACATCCGGGGTACAGACCCTGCTGTGTCGGAGGCAGGGAGCACAGGCAGAAAATGGCTTCTGTGGCTCCTTTTGTTCGTAATTGCAGCGGGCGGGCTTTATGTTGGCTATGCCGAGTACCAGAAGCGCCAGCCCCATGAAGATGGCCAAAGGCCCCCGCCGCCCCAAATGGCGCAGGCAAGGATAAGCGTTTCGCCGGGGCCAAGGCCACGGAGTAGGCCACAGGACAAGTACCTGAAAACCCTGGGCGATTTCCTCAGGCGGAGGCGCAGGAAGGACAAGCAGGAACGGCGCAAGGACCTGATAAGCAGCTTTGAGGACAGGGAGGAGGATAAGGGCTCAGGGAAGCCGGCCGGAAAAGAGGACAAGCCCTCTGATGGCGGTTCCCCAAAGGCCCCGCGCCAGGCCAAGCCTTCCGCCAAAAGGGCAGGAAAGGACGGGGGCCGGGCACCAAAACCGCAGAAGGATGTGTTTGAAGACCTTGAGAAGATTGCAGGTGCAAAGAAATGAGGAAGTCCCAGATACAAAGCCAGATGTTCATTTACATACTTACCATACTTGTGGTAGGCCTGATGCTCTATTTTGGCGTGAAATGGATTGGGGGGCTAATCATAACAGGCAACCAGATGGAAGAGGCCCGCTTTGTGCGCAGCCTTAATGACGCTTTTGATGAGGTGAGGCCCAACTACAAGAGCGGCAGGAACCGCGATTTCCTGGTGCCTTCGGGGATTGACCGGGTGTGCTTTGTTGATACCGGGACAAGGCCGACTTCGGGCCACGGGCTGTGCAGCCCTTCGAGCGCAGACTATGACCCGCTGATGTGCAACACATGGCAGGAAAATATTTCGGGCGTAGTGTTCAGCCCGCCCCTGAGCCTTTCTGCTAACATCGGAGCGGTTCAGATTAGCACAGCTGCCAAGTATCTGTGCTTTGACACAGCAAATAACCCGCGCGTCCGGGTATACCTGACAAGCCTTGGCAACATGGTAAGGGTTGAGCCGCAGTGAAGCGCGCAATGATTGAGGTTCAGTTCAACTGGATTTTCATAATACTTGTGGGTGCCATTATACTGGTGTTCTTTGCAGGCGTTACTGTCTGGTACAAGGAAAACGAGGAGAAAAAGATAGCAAGCGATGTCATGAACAAGCTGCGTGCGGCGATGACCGGCGCATCCGTAAGCTCAAGGACTGCCAGCGAGCTTGAGATACCAAACGCAGGGTTTGCATTCATGTGCGACGCAGGGGAATGCTCGTCCTACGGCTGCCTGTCGTCCTTTGAGTTCATAGGAACGGGCATCAGCAA
>CAZFZC010000056.1:240-7497 GCA_964523155.1 uncultured Methanosarcinales archaeon | reverse complement strand
CCGGTGTCTGTGCAGTTGCATCCGCTGCTGGTGTACTGGTCGCGCGCGCCGAATATGTGGCCGAACTCGTGCGCGATAAGCGCATCCTGGCGTGTCCCAAAGGCGTGGCTTGCAACAAATGTCAGGGGCCCGTTGATGTATGCAATGCCTGCCGGGCCGCCGATGCCGCCGAACCCGCCCGGCGTGTGGCTGGAATCAACTGCAAACATCACAAACCCCCAGTGCGCGTTGTATGCCTGACGCAACTCGTCAGTATAGGCTCTTGAGCGCACGAAGATGTCTGCGCCGGCAGGCGCGCCTATCCCGTCCAATGCCTGGTTAATCCACAGCGAGATGTTTGCAAGCTCAGTGTCCCTTGTGATTGGCTCATAGCTTGTCTGAACAGCCCTGTGAATTTCAAATGTGTGCTTGATGTTTGCCCTCGGCTCAGCTGCGCCCCACCAGTTGAGCGCATCCTTTGTTGCATTGATAATGGACTGCTCCTCGCCATAGGTCCAGTTTTCGTGGTTTGCATCAACGCTCCCATTGCTTTCAACAAAGACTATTGCAACGGCAATCTTGCCTATCATGAACTCGCTTGTCTCCAAAGACGAAAAAACATCCCGGAAATCCTGCGGAACGCTTTCCCCAAAGGCTGCCCCGGATGCCGTATGCGGGTACCCTGAGGCAGTGAAATACCCCAGGAAAACATCATTTATTCCAAGGCCATCGCGCATTTTCATGCTGCAGGTTGTGTCCTTTGTGCTTGAGGAAAAAAGGGTCTGGCTGAGCTTGATTGGCCCTGAGCCCGGAGACAGCTTGTATATAATGTCAAAGTCATCAAGGCTGCCGTCCCTGCCCTCTGTTGCCGAAACCTCTATTGCGTTTGCGTGAGTGCTGATCTCTGACCTGGCGCTCTGGCCTGTCGCAAGGCTCTGCTCCTGCAGGCTGCCCGCCGTCTGTATCAGGACCCCTGCTGCAACAGCAGCAACAAGAAGCATGGCAATGAATACGATAAGGGTTCCAACGCCCATTTCAGCACGCAAAGCCATTGGGTCTATTTCCTGTGGTCCCGCATTTATATGTGTTTTGGTGGATTTTGTGCCTGCCCTGACAGAAGACAGTCCTGTTTTTTCAAAGGCGGCTGCTTGCAACCCGCCCAAACCTTTATATATAACCTCTTTGTCCAGGGCCCAAGGCCACAAATAGCCCGAGTTCATATGAGCGCACCAGGGCTCCTTGGATTCTCTATTTGTGCATTCAAAAATGGCAGATTTCAAGCACATAGTACGGATTGCAAACACAGACCTGGACGGCAACAAGCTTGCCTACCATGCCCTGACAAAGATAAAGGGCGTCGGCACGACTTTTGCAGCCAGCGCGTGCATTATAGCAAAGATACCCAGAACAATTAAGGCAGGCAACCTTTCGCCTGAGCAGGTCTCAAGGCTTACTGAGATAATAACAAACCCTGCCAAAAGCGGCTACCCGCCCTGGATGCTGAACAGGAGAAAGGACGTGGAGACAGACACAGATCGCCACCTTCTGACAAGCGACATTGACTTGGTGGTGGGCCATGACATAAGGAGAATGAAGAAGACAAAGTCCAACAAGGGTATGAGGCACCACGCGGGCCTGCCTCTGAGGGGCCAGAGGACGCGCTCAAATTTCAGGCGGAACAAGGGCAAGGTTCAAGGAGTCAAGAGGGGAAAATAGATGGGAGACCCGAAAAAGCCCAAGAAAAAGTACAGCACGCCCAGCCACCCCTGGGAAAAGGCAAGGATTGACGCAGAGAAAGCCTTTATCAAGGAGTACGGGCTTGTTAACAAGAGGGAAATTTGGCGGGTTAACTCGCTCCTCTCAAAGTTCAAGGCCCAGGCAAAGAAATGCGCTGCAGCAGACACGCCGCAGCTTGAGAAGGAAAAGCAGCAGCTCATAACCAGGGTGAGAAGCCTTGGTCTCCTGGATGATAAGGGCGGACTTGACGAGGTGCTGGGCCTGAGGACTGCAGACCTGATGAAGCGAAGGCTGCAGAGTGTTGTATTTGAAAAAAAGCTTGCCTCCACGGCAAAGCAGGCAAGGCAGGCGATAGTGCATGGCCATGTGTCTGTGGGCGGCCGCAAGGTAACTGTCCCTGGGCATTATGTCCATAAGTCAGAAGAAGCAAAAATAAGCGTGGCGAAAAATGAGTGAAAAACAGCTAAGGTGGGGCATAGCCCATATATACGCATCCTACAACAACACGATAATCCATATTACTGACATAACCGGTTCAGAGAGCATTGCCAGGTGCAGCGGCGGAATGGTTGTCAAGGCCCACAGGCTTGAGTCAAGCCCGACTGCTGCAATGATTGCGGCAAAGCGGGCTGCAGAGACTGCAAAGGAAAAGGGCATCAATGCAATACACGTTAAAATTAGGGCGACAGGAGGGCACAACGGCCCCACAAACCCCGGCCCGGGCGCGCAGGCATCCATCAGGGCGCTTTCCAGGATGGGGCTTAAGATAGGCATCATTGAGGACGTTACCCCGCTTCCGCACGACGGGTGCCGCAAGAAAGGCGGAAGACGCGGCAGGAGGGTGTAAATGGAAATTCGGCTGCTGGAAAAGAAACCCGACAGGATTTCATTCATCCTGAGGAAGGCAACACCAAGCTTTGCAAACACGCTCAGGCGCGTTATCACAAACAGGGTGCCTGTGCTGGCTGTTGAAACAGTTGAGTTCAGGAAGAACAGCTCGTCAATGTATGACGAGCAGGTTGCCCACAGGCTCGGGCTGGTTCCACTCAAGACCGACCTTAAGAGCTACAGGGTCAAGTCAGAGTGCAAGTGCGAAGGCAAGGGCTGCGCCCAGTGCGAGCTCAAGCTTACGCTCAAGGCAAAGGGGCCGGGCATTGTGTACGCATCAGAACTCAAGAGCCAGGACCCGCAGGTTAAGCCTGTCTATCCGAAGATACCTATTGTCAAGCTGCTCAAAGGCCAGGACCTTGAGCTCATCGCAACAGCCGAGCTTGGCGAGGCAAGGGTGCATGCCAAATGGTCTGCGGGCCTTGCGCACTACAGGTTCAAGCCTGAGATAACTGTCACAAAAGCAGGGGAGGGATGCGAAGCATGCGCATCTGTCTGTCCTGTGAATGTGTTTGAGTTCAAGGGCAAGCTGAAAACCATTCAGGACAACCTGCTCAAATGCCACCTGTGCAACGCATGCGTGGAAGAGTCAAACAGCGGGGTTCTGGTCAGTTATGACAGGGAAACATTCGTGTTCTTTGTCGAAAGCTGGGGTCAGCTGGATTGCGCTGAGATGGTCACAGAAGGCATTGCCACAATGAACAGGATACTCGACGGTTTTGCAAAGGCTGTTGAGGCACTTTAAGCGAGGGTGTCAGAGCCTGGTCAAATGACTGCGGTTGAGGGCCGTAGGCCTTAGTGGCTGCGCGGGTTCGAATCCCGTCCCTCGCAGCTTTGCTCACAGAAGATGAAATCAGACATACAGCTTCAGGGGCTCATAAGCGAGCTGAAAAGGGTTGCAGGCAGCCAGAAGGCTCCCGTCTGGAGCAGGGTTGCGGCAGACCTTGAAAAGCCCACAAGGCAGCGCAGGATAGTCAACCTTTCAAGGATAAACCTGAATTCAAAGGAAAACGACACGGTGATTGTGCCCGGAAAGGTGCTTGGCACTGGCGAACTCGACCACAGGGTAACGGTTGCTGCGTTTAACTTCAGCAAGTCTGCAGTGGAGAAGCTTGCCAGAAGCAAGAGCACTATGTACACTATTTACGATTACATGAAAAAGAACCCCAAGGGCCAGAAAACGAGGATAATAGGATGATACTCGACGCAAAAGACCTTATTGTAGGGAGGTTTGCAACAGTCGCTGCAAAAAAGGCGCTGCTCGGCGAAAAAGTTGACATTGTCAACTGCGAAAAAGCAGTGGTTACCGGCAGGAAAGACATGGTCATAGAAAAGTTCAGGAACAGGAGGGGCAGAGGTGTTCCGCTGCAGGGCCCGTATTATCCGAGAACGCCTGACAGGCTTGTCCGGCGCATGGTAAGGGGAATGCTGCCATACAAGCAGCCCAGGGGCAGGGATGCCTTCAAGAGGATAATGTGCTACACAGGCGTTCCGCCGGCGTTTAGGGAGCCTGAAACAATTGAGTCGGCAAACATCCGCAAGCTTCCCAATGTCAAGTATGTAACAATAGGTCAAATAACCAAGGAGCTGGGTGCTAAATGAAAACTGTTCATGTCGCAGGAAAACGAAAGCAGGCAATAGCAAGGGCAACGCTAAGTGAAGGCAGCGGAAAGGTCGTAATAAACGGCACAGTGCTTGACCACTATGAGCCCAGGCTTGCCAAAATGAAGATTCTTGAACCGATACTCCTCGCAGAGGATATTGCAGGGAAGTACAACATACGCGTCAGGGTGCAGGGTGGCGGCTACATGAGCCAGGCAGAAGCCGTGCGGCTTGCCATCGCGCGCGCCCTTGTCGAGGCAAGCAAGGCAAAAACCCTCAGGGAGCGCTTCCTGGCATACGACAGGCACCTTCTGGTTGCAGACACGCGAAGGAAGGAGATGCGAAAGCCCAACGACTCAAAGGCCAGGGCCAAAAGGCAGAAGAGCTACAGGTAAGGCTTTTATCAGGCAGCCTTTTACATCAAACCTCGCACCAAACTTCTGGCAAACATAAATTGCCGAGCTGATATGTTGGGTAACCTGCGGGACCCTTACTGTTCCGCCTGATACAGCAAGCAGGGGAAGCAGGTTGTCAGCCAGGTGGGCATCGACTGCGCCGTCAGAAAGAAGCGCGAGCAGGAGCTCTGCTGCTGCCTCTGCGCCCACAGCCTCAGAGCGCTTCCTCGGCTCACCCAGCGCGTCTCCCCCAAACATGGCATTGTCTGTCCAGAGCGTGATGGCTGTGCCCGGGCAGGCAGTCTGCTCATACCTTAACTCAACCCTGACAGGGACATCCAGGCTGGAAAGCTTTTTCTTGGCAGCCTTTGCCTGGCGCTCTGCGACCTCTGCGCTTCGAAGCTCTGCTGAAGCGCACGAGACGCCGCTTATCTTGCTGAAAACCGCCTTTTTCTCAAGGATTACTGGCTTTGGCCTGCCCCTTGGCCGTATGGTTATGTCCAAAAAACCCTGGCCCTTTGGGTAAAACCCCCTGAGAAGCCCGTTCACGCGAAAATCAGCAAGGTGCGCATAGTGTGCCAGGACAATGTTCAGGAAATAATCAGCAGGCATGCTCCATTTCACGTCTGTTCCCCCCCTGACCCGAAGCCTTGTCTTGCCCTCTGCCAGGCAGCACGGCAGAAGCAGAGCCTGCATTAGCAGAGTTATCGAGCCTGCTGTGCCTATGTCAATAGAAAGCGTCTGCGGCACCGGCCTTCCCGGAATGAACTCCAGTGTGTCCCCGCCTGGTTCTGCCTTGGCTTTTGCCCCTGTGAGTTTCTCAAGCGCACATACAGCAGTTATGTGCTGCGCCTTAAGGCCCGGCTCTGGCCTTTTTGCCCTGATATTCTGCGCCCGAAAGGCTCTCCCTGTGACTGCAGAAAGCGCAAGCGCTGTCCTTATCACCTGTCCTCCGCCTTCTGTTCCATCTATCTCTATCATCTTAACAGCAAAAAGGCACAGCCTCCAAGGGAAACAAGAAACACCAGACCTTCTCCGATCCCCCCTGTGACCACAAAGCCGCGCAGCCTGGATTTCATTGGAAAAAGCCACCTTACTCCTGCCGGGTTCAGGCTGTCAAGCGCCAGGTGCCCTGCAAAGCCTAGGCCGAATGCAATTCCCGCTTCGTTGCTGAACACGAACACTATTGCTGAGAGCATTACCAGCATAACCAGGGAGTGGAATATGCCCCTGTGCAAAAACAGCCAGCCAATGGCTCTTATCCTCTTGCCAAGGAAAGATGTCGCTGTGTCAATGTCAGGGACAAACGAGCCAAGCAGAAATGCCGCAATCAGAAGCGGGCGGTCAGGAAGCACAAGAAGCCCGAGGAACAGCGAGAATGCCAGATGCGTAAGCTTCATCATAGGTCTTCAATAGATGGAAGGTCGTCTTCATCAGATGTGCCGGATGCTTTCTTGTCTTTTGCGCCAACACCCTTCTCGTCTGCCGCAGGCCCGCTCTCCCTTCCAGAAGCATTTTCATCTGTTCTTTCCATATCAGCAGGCGTCTCTGCGGATGGGGTGGTCTTAGTTGGCTCTGGATGTTTCTCTCTGTCTGCAGCCGGCTCTGGGGGTTTCTCTGCAGCCTGCCCAGGGGAACTGGCATCTGTGCCTGCCTCTTCGGCTGCAGCCGGCTCTGGCGGGGTTTTTGCAGTGGGCTCTGCAGCTGTTTGTGCGCCTTTTGCGGACTGCTCGTTTTTCAGCCGCTCTATCTCTTCTCCAGGGTCAACATCGCGCCTGACCCTGTTTGCTATGAACTCAAGCCTGTCGAACATCTCGTTTCTTGCAATCCTTCCCCCGACCACAACCTGCTCGCCGAGCAGCTCGTTCTTGAGCTCTTCAAACTTTTCCGGCTCGCTTCGCATGGAAAGCAGCTCTGCATCGGTTTTCCTGAAAAGCTCCTGCATCTGCTCCCTGAACATTACAGAGCGTATGCTGTCTGTGCCGTCGTCAAGAACAATGTTTGTCACATAGCCGTACATCGGCGTTATCTCGCCGTGGACAGCGCAGATGTACTTTGAATCCCGCAGCTCGGGCTTTTTCCTGCATGTCGGGCACTGCTCAAAGAACCTGGGGTCAAAAACCTGCACAATTGTTGCCAGCACCTCGGCGTTCTGGTCGCTTTCCCTGAGCTCGCTTATCTTTTTCCTCTGCGCCTTTGTGTCTGCAACACCCTCAATCTCTATGCCGGGCGGGTTCACAGTCAGCCTGCTCCTGTCGTTGAGGTGGATTTCCAGCTGGCCCTGGTTGCTCTTGACAAGGCCGTCAACCACCCTTACGATGTCTCCCTGCTCAAACTGCCGCAGAACCTCGACCATGTCGTTCCAGGCAGCCACCCGCACACTTCCTGTCTCGTCAGCAATTATGAAATTCTGGACCCTGCCCTTCCTGCCGTCGCGCTCAAACTCAACAAGGTCAAACTTTCTGACAACCCTGCCTGCAGTCTCTGCATTCCTCATTCCGGCAACAATGTCCTTTATCTTCACCATTCCGCCTGCAGGCACAAGCTTTACGCCAAGGTCGTTTGCAACAATGTATGCAGCGCCCTCCTTGCTTATCAGGCCGGACAGCTGTTCCATCTTTGCCTTTATCTTCCTGTCAAGCTCCTCCCGGCTTAT
>CAZFZC010000056.1:0-230 GCA_964523155.1 uncultured Methanosarcinales archaeon | reverse complement strand
GCTTATTTTTGAACTGTCAAGAACGCGCTCAACTATCTGCTCAAACGGCATATTTATCATGTTTGAGGGGATGAGCCGATTGTATATAAGCTTTTAGGTGGGCACCGGGAAAAATATTTAAGCGCGGCGAAATTTGCCTTTGTCAATGCAGAAGGTAACAGCACGGGCAATCATACAGATGATGGGCGCGCCAAAAGAGCACCTGACAAAGACCATGAAGATGTACATGG
>CAZFZC010000055.1:0-7558 GCA_964523155.1 uncultured Methanosarcinales archaeon | reverse complement strand
TTGCCTGGAAAAAGCCAGTTTAGGCAAAACGCAAAAACCTCGCCTGGTAGGGCTCAAGGTGAAGGAGCAGCACACTGTTCCTGACTGCAAGCCGCTGCATAGTGCTGCTGTCAACTGCTGTGCCTGAGGGCGCCTGGGCAATGCTTATTGCAAGGGTTTTCTTTCTGTCCTCCTTGTTGACAACAGTCAGAGAGCACCTGTCCCTGCAGGTTGCAAGCAGGTCAACTGAAGCAGAGTCGAAATTCGTTTCATAAATGGCAGAGCCTGTCGGGTTATGCGCTGCAAAGGCCCTCTTCACATAATAGGACGGCCAGACAACAAAGCTTCCGTCCGCATCCTGCCCCCACATTCCAAACCCGCCGTCAGGCATAACCGAGGTTCCGCTGTAATACATCTCAAGCGAGACCTCCCGGCTTTGAACCTGCCAGACAAGAGCGCTTGCAAGCCATGCTGCTGTAAATTCCTCGTCAAGCCTTGGCATGTATGAGCTCCTGTAGTCAGGGGCATACTCGCTCACGACGATGTCAACATCTGCCCCGGGCTGCTCCTTTTCGATAAGGCTGCGAAGCATCATTATCCTGTCGTAGAACAGTTCTTTGGTTGCAGACATTTTCTCGCTCTCGCCTGCACGGTAGTTCAGGCTGTTTCCATAGTGGTGTATACTCACAAAGTCCGTCTGGCACTGCGACAAAAATATTCTGAGCCTCTCCTCATCCTTCGCGCTGGCAAGGCTCATTGTGTAGCCGCCCACCCTGGCAGCCGGGGCAACAGACTTTATCTTCCAGTATACTGTGTTGTAAAGCCTGACATACCTGGGCGTGCTTTCGTCCCACCATTCGTCTGTAAACGGCTCATTCCATATCTCAAACTGCCATTCAGCGATGCTGCATGGCGCCGCAAGCCCGTTTGTCCTGCACATTTCGTCGTAGTGCATGACAACATTCTGGACATAGCCTGCAAACCACTCGTCGCTGCCCGGGGGCGGCTCGCCGTGCGCCTGACCAACCTGCCCCGGCGCATGCGCAAACACAATAAACGGCTTTGCCCCTGTCTGAAGGACAGCATTTATGAACATGTCAAGCTCCCTGTAGTCATAGTACCCGTCTTTGAGGGGCACTGTGCTTTTCCTCCATGCCGGACTTGCAGCCCATACCCGTATCCACCTGCTCCCTGCCTGGCTGTGCAACATCCTGGGCTCAGGGTTTGCTGCGAACGCCTCCCAGTTTCCGTTCTCGTTTGCCCCATACTCAAGGATAGCCTTTCCTACCTGCTCTGAAAAATTCACCTCTGCCTCTGCTGCCGGGCTTTCCTTATGGTTGTCATAATAAAGGGCAAGGAGAAGGAAGGCAGCAACCATGGATGTGCCTATCATGACAAAAGCCTCGATTTTCCTCAGGCGCCTCTGGTTCTTCCTCATCTTTTTATGTGCATTTGCAAAAACTATATAAAGCGGTATCTTTTTCAGGTTTAAAAATGTTGCTATTATTTAGTAGGAACATTCAGAAACCCTTGTAAAATGAATATTGCGCTTCTTGCTCCGGAGTTCCTTCACGCCTGGGGGGGTGTGGGAATATACGCGGTCAACCTTGCCTGCGGCCTTTCCAGGCTGCCCGGCCTAAAGGTACATGTAATTACACCCCGGCCTGCAAAATTTTTTGCAACAGAACAGGTGCAAAGGGCAATGCCCAGGGTAAGGATACACACCATATCCGTCGCAAATGACACTTTTCTTTACAATTTCGGGTTTCAAAAGGCGCTTCTGGAAAATTTTGGGCTGCTTCACAGGCAGATTGGATTTGACATAGTGCACTCTGCCAATCTTGTGCATATGCCAGACATCTTTCTTCGGTTCCGCAGATGGGATGTGCCGTTTGTGTGCACAGCCCACACAACCATTAGGGGCCAGGTGGCAGGTTTTCTGCAGAGCAACAAAAACCCGTTTCGCATGGCGCCAAGCGAACAGTGGAGCATTCTACTCTATCCTGCAATCAGCACTCTTGAGCGCATGTATCTTAAAAGAACCGCCAACCTGCTGACAGTTTCTGAAAAATTCCGCCGGAATTTCCAGGAAAAGCATTCATTTGCCCGTGTCTCGTGCATACACAACTGCATAGACACAGATGTGTACAGCTGCAGCAAGACCAGCAGGAGTGAGGCAGAAAAGATGTTCGGACTCAGGGGAAAGGCGCCGCGAATCCTTTTTGCAGGAAGAATAATCACCCAGAAGGGTATAGGCGTGCTTGCCCAAAGCCTTAGGATGCTCAAGGATATGGGAAATCCCTTTTGTTGCGTGGTTGCAGGCAGGGGCGATACTGCCCTCCTGCAAAGGCTGCTTGAAAATAACAGGCTCTCTCCCGGGGATGTTAAGTATATGGGCTATGTGCCAAACCGCAGGCTTGCGCACCTCTACCGGGCATGCGACATTTTTGCCCTGCCCTCGTTCTATGAGAATTTCCCAATAAGCCTTCTTGAGGCAATGAGCATGCGCTGCGTGCCTGTTGCAACCGATGTTGGGGCTGTTGACGAGATAATTGAGAGCTCAAGGGACGGCTTTATTGTAAAGCCGGGCAGTGCAGAAGGGTTTGCAGAAAAGCTCTCTCTCCTGATAAGGGAGCCTGTGCTTCGCCATGCAATGGGTGAGATTGCAGAGCAAAAAATCGCCAGGCGCTACAGCCAGTCTGAGTTTGCAAGAAAGCACCTGCAATACTACAGAAGCGTGCTTGGGGCGGCAGCATGAGGATTCTGATGGTTACATGCTTTTATCCGCCCTACCATGTGGGGGGCGCATGCACCCATGTCTACTACCTGGCAAACGAGCTTGCAAAGAGAGGGCATCAGGTTGATGTCCTCTTTTCCAAGGATGCCTACTTCCTCAAGAGAAGGAACAGGCCCGCAAAAAACTACAAAAACCACAGTAACGTAAGCCTCTTCCCTGTAAAAACCCCGGCTGGCAGGCTAACGCCCCTCTTTTCCTACATCACGGGCCTCATCCCGTTCAGCGCAGGAATAAGGAAGGTTTTTGGCAGGGACTATGATTTAATCCATTACCATAATGTGAGTCTGTTTGGGCCAAAAATTTTCTCGTACGGAAATGCGAGGAAAATCTACACTGCCCATGACCACTGGCTTGCCTGCCCGCTCAATGACCTGCTCTCAAACGGCAGCGTCTGCCCGGGCCCGGGCCGAGCCAAGTGCCAGGCGTGCCTCCTGCGGCACAAAAGGCCTTTGCAGCTCTGGCGCCTGATGCGGCCGGTGCCTGACCTTAGGGATATAAGCCTGGTAATCAGCCCAAGCAAATACCTTATGGGGTTCCTGAGAAGGCACGGGATTAAAAACAGGACAGTGCTCCTGCCAAATTTTGTCCCGGACCCGCCCGCAGCAGAGCCTGTCCAGGGCGACTACTTTTTCTATGCAGGGATGCTCGAGGAATCAAAAGGTATAAGGCAGCTGGTGCAGGTGTTTCAGAAAACCGGGCAGAGGCTTGTCATCGCCGGATGCGGGAGCCTGTCGGGATTTGTGCGAAGCAATGCAAAGAACAATATAATGTATGCAGGCTGGCTGGCATCAGGTGAAATGTACTCTTATTACAGGGGCGCAAAATGCTTCATCCTTCCAAGCAGG
This sequence comes from uncultured Methanosarcinales archaeon, assembly GCA_964523155.1. Lineage (GTDB taxonomy): Archaea > Nanobdellota > Nanobdellia > Woesearchaeales > DSVV01 > CAYXZQ01. Next base: position 3,937 of record CAZFZC010000055.1, on the reverse strand, counting down.
TGCAATGAAAACAGCCCACTGACAATACTTGAGGCAATGAGCGTCGGCACACCATCTCTTGCCTCGGAGAGGGGAGGGATTCCGGAAATTTTGGGCAGGCTTGACAAACGCCTCTGCTTTGGCTCGTGGGATGAACTTCTGAAAAAGGTAAATCGCTTTGTTCATCCCGGCAGAGAAAAGGTCGCTGCAGTCTGGAAGAGAAATTATTCTGCAGGGGCATATATAGACCGCTACCTGCGCCTTATCGGTTCAGGACAATGATGTTTCCCCTGCCCTTCCTAATCTTGGTCACAACACCTTTTTTCTCCATCTCAGATACCACAAGGCTGATTTTGGCCTCGCTGTAGGCAAGGGCTTTTCTCAGGTCTTTCTGGCTCACCCTTTTCTCCCTTTGAATGACTGCCACAACCTCGTCGTATATGCTGTCAGGCTCCGCCGACTTCTTCCTGGCAAAATAGTATATTCCTGCCCCTGCTGCTGCGCACAGGAGGAGCGCCGCATACAGGAGTGGGCTTTTTCTCTTTCCTGTAACATCTGACACATCTATTTCAATGCCATGAACAAGCTCCTCGTCATCCAGAAGGTAGGGGAAGAGTATCAGGTCAAAGACAAAGGTTCCGTTGTCCTTTACTGTGACAACCTCCTGCGAATAATGCCTGAGCTGCCCTGCCTCCCAGTGGCTCGCATTCACTGTGTATGTGCCTGGCGGAAGGTCAAATTCATAGGTTGCATCCTTGGAGATGTACTGCTGCCTGGGACTTGTGTCAACTGTTATTATTACGTTCTCAAGGCTCTCAAGCGTGTAGTCATAAACCCTGCCCTGGAGTGTCGCTGCACTCACGAGAGGCATAAGCGTCAGGAGCAGCATGATGTACCTCATGGGAGCCTGCCTTGGCAGGCATGCTTATATTTTTTTTGGCGCAGCATCGGCCAGCAGTAATTCAGCCAGCCAAATTAGCAAAAGGGCCAAAAAAAGCCTTTTTCAGCCAAAAAAGGAAGTATAAAGCTTTGTAAAGCTTTATGAGCCCGTGCGGGGCTGCAAGATTTGCAGGTGTGAAAGTATATTTATAAAGAAAACCGGCTGACAGGTGCAGTGCCGAAAAATTCGGCAGGGCCACCATTGGGTGGACGCTTGTCCACTCAATTTATTATTTTCGGCCGGAGGATGAAAAATGATGAAAAAAATTATGTCAGTTATGATAGGATGCCTGGTTGTGTTCACCTTTGCGCTTGCGCAGGGCAGTCAGGATGCAGAGGTCGGCGCTTTTGCAAAGAACCTCAGGAACGCAACCTATGAGGAATGCCTGGAAAAAGTCAGCGAAAGGTTTCCCAATGCAGGCGAAAGGGCCCAGACCTTCTGCAAGAGGTATGCAACAGTCAGGAGCAATGTGCAGGAAAGGCTTGCGGCAGCTTCAGTAAGTGTGGAAAAGTGGCAGGAAAAGCGCCTTGACGCTGCCGGGGCAAATGATTTTGTCGCGGGGCTTGCGCCAGAGAAGGCAAGGATATTCATGCAGCTTTCCAGGGCTGAGCAGAAGAGGATACTTGAGCAGAAGAAGGAGGGACTGCTTGACAATTACAGGCTCATCAGCGCAAAAAAGGACGAGTTGTTCAAAAAGCGCCTTATTGCAAAGAACAGGATGATTGAGCTTGAGCAGAAATACCAGAAGGCCCGGGGCCGGTTCCTTGAGCTTGTGCAGGCGCACAACAGGAAGCGCATGGCATGGCTTGAGGCAAAAGACGCACTCAAAGAGGCATGCAAGGACCCTGAAAGCCAGGAATGCAGGGATGCAGAGGCAGAGGCAATAGAGAAGGCCAGGGAGTTTTTGTCCAACAGCATTGAGAGGGCAGCTGAGCACCTGAACCAGATTCTTGCCCGTGTCCAGGCAAGCGAAGGCCTGACCGAGGAGGAGGCGCAGGACATTGAGGATGACATAACCCAGGCGCTTGACAAGCTCGATTCGCTCAAGGAAGAGCTTGAGTCCGCAAGTTCCAAGGAAGAGATAAAGGACATTGCGCGCCAGCTTGACGCCATGTGGGCCAGGTTTGAGTTCAGGGTTGCAGCACACGCTGCCCACAGTTTCAACGCCCGCGTCAGGGTCATAATCAAGCAGACAGAGCGCATGGAAGGGCAGTTTGACTGCGCAATAGCGCTTATCGAGGAAGAGGGGATAGAAACCGGGGAGCTTGAGGACCTTGTTGACGCGTTCAGCATCCAGGTTGCAGAGGCAAAGGCCAGCTACGAGAAGGCAAAGGACGTCTACCATGAGATAATGGACATGGACTGGGAAAATGAGAGGGACGAGATAAGGAAGAAGGCCAAGGAGATGCAGGACCATGTCAAGGACGCCCACGCAGACCTCAGAGAAGCGCACAAAACCCTGACTGACATCTACAGGGCAATACGGGCAACCGGGGTAAATGTCAGCGAGTGCCGCGACCTGTCAGATGAGGTTGTTGCTGTGGAGGAGATAGAGGACGAGCCTGAAGACGAATCTGAAGAGGAGGACGAAGAGGAATCCGAGGACGAATCTGAAGAGGAGGACGAGTACAGCAACCAGGAGTAAACCTTTATTTTTTCTTTTTTTCAAAAGCTTTATATACTAGATTTCCAAGTTTTGGCAGTTATGTCCAGACGGAAAGCCACGAGAGTTGTTTTTTACCTGGCTGTTGCGCTCATTCTTGCGGGCTTTTGACTCTCTAAAGATTGCAGAGAACTACCAGAAGTATCCGTATGCAGTTGATTTCATAATATACCTGATAATATTCATAGGCGTTGCCCAGACAGCGCTCAAGGACAGGCTTGGCAAGTCTACCGCAGTCGGAATCGGCCTTGCAATGGCACTTGCCCTGGCAAGCTACTCATACACGTCAGGCGGCGCATTTTCCCTGCGAAGCTTCGGCGAGTACGCAGGGCTTGTGTTCATAATCCTCATGGGCTTTTTTGTCTACAAGGCAGTGCACGGGCTTGGCGCGCACGGACCCAAGGCAATGGCCCTTGCAGTGGTTGTTGCGTTTCTCCTCATGAAGGGCGTTGCGCCGGGAATCTTCAAGTGGATGGAGACAAATGCGCCGCTCCTAAACAGCCTTCTCTACGTACTCTTTTTTATTGCAGTGATATATGCGATAACAGGCGTCATCGGCTGGTTTTCCGGCGGAAGCAGCGGCGAGCGGGCGGGTTTCTTTGACAGAATGTTCAACCGTGGCAATGTCAACCCTGAAGAGAGGGCGCGGAACAGGCTTGAGCGCAAAGAGACAAAAGAGGCAGAGAAGCTTGCGTACGATGAGGGCAGGCTGAAAAAGCTGGAGGAGGAGATTGAGAGAAAAGAGTTGAATAAAGATGCGTATTTACTTGAGACAGAAAAGAAATCCCTGCAGTCAATAGAAAACACAATCCAACTTCTTGAGTCAATACAGGTTCTGGCGCGCCAGATTGAGAGCGCCCAGAAATCTGTTACCTCACAGGAAGTGAGGACACAGCTCAACGAGAAATACAAGGCTTTATGGGCCAAATTGCTCGAGAAAGTGAAAGAGAACATGAAGTCAGCAGAGAAAGAGATTCAACAAGAGGAAGAGATTTACCATTTGCTTGCCACTGAAGAAAGCGAAGAGAACAGGGATATAAAACTGCTTACAAGGCTGTTGGAAAGACTTGGTGAACTGAAATCAAAAGCGGTTGTCAATATAGTGAAGGATGATATTACTAAATTAGAAGCCAATATCACTAGTGAATTAACATCTGCACGCACAAATACGACAACAATGAGAAAACACATAGGCGATGCGCTCAAAAATATTTATGAGAGTTCCAGAAAACAGTTCGAGCAGTTGAGGCTTCTCAATGAAATGCTGCAAAGGCAGCAAACTATGATGAACCACAGTCAAATAACAAACGCGCTTCAGTTTCTACACTCCATAAGGAATGAAAAGAATATTGAGA